>MZXQ01000237.1:0-1606 GCA_002926195.1 Candidatus Methanomarinus sp. HR1
CAAATCCAGAAGACTACAACTGTTTACATATCTGTCAAGATATAATTTCAAATTAGATTTTTTTTTATCTGCAACCATGTTGTTGAATCCGGATATATTCTAATATTAATTTGAATTTCACATTATAAAAGGGTTTGGCATCAATCCTGTGCTATGGTAAAAACTGATCTTATCATTTTAACAAGGACAAATAGTGTCACAATTCCATTTGCAAATATCCAGGAAATTCCAATACCGATTAAACCGATTTCCTGAACTTCATAAGAAAAACCAGGAAAATAGGAAACAAGAGTCTNNAGACATGAATTTAATTTGAGATCAAATCTGGAGTATAGCAAAATCTTTTTCCAATTAAGAATATAAGTTATAAATGTTAGATTTATGACTATAATCAAGTAAATAATAATGATGATAAAAAACATAATAATTAACATTTTAACCGATTTATTTAAATACAATAATATTAATAATGGTATATATTATTTAAAAAAACATTGAGGATTTTATTTGATAAATTATAAATTAATCGTCCTTATATTATTTGCTCTATCACTCCTAATCAATCCTGTTAGTGCATATTCAAAAATAGCCCCTTATGCGAATATTCCTAATCAACTTAGTCCGAATTGGCCTAGTAGTTCTTATACAACATATCAGGATATGGAATTCATACAGGCTAATCATAACAATAGGATAAGACAGAATGGAACAATTTATAATATTCAATTTACTGTTGCAGATCCTTCAAAGCTGGATGAATTTTATTTTACTATTTGGAGGAAAAACGAAAGTGGCGGTTATGATAGAATTGCTATATCAGAGAATTTGAAATACTTAATTGCAAATAATACACCCTATATTTTATTACCGGATCCAATAGAAAATGTTTATGAAGGTGATTTTTATGGATACCGCATTAAAACTTCAGGAGATGCATTATATATAAATACACAAGAAGCACATTTAACTTATTATGTAAATAACAGTGCATCATCCATAAATTTTGACTGGGAAAGTAAAGAATGGAGGCCATATATTTTTGTAATTGAATCATTCATGAATAATCCTTATATGGTTTTTATAGGTGATTCAATAATTTCAGGAAATGTTGCACATCACTCCTTTATTGAAAATACTGATGTTACCGATATACCATCGACAATTGAAAATCATTGGTCAGGAAAAGCTGGTGGGATGACTTACCAAAATATGGGTCATGGTGGACAAAGAACTTCAGATCTTGATGCCAGATTCAATTCAGATGTAGTAGAGTTATCATCCGAATTTGTGCTAATAGAAGGCGGTGTAAATGATGTAAATTGTCATCGTTTCACAGCCGATGAAATTAGCAATAATTTGGAATCTATGATACAAAAAGCTTATANNTAATAAAATAACTCCCGTTATTATGTTAATATTGCCAGAGAACGATCATTCACCCGAAAAAGATTACGGGACTGATGAAGATCTAGCAAAAATAGATGAAATAAATAATAATTTGATAGAAATATCAGCGAAATATACTCCATCCATTGTAGTAGATGCAAGAAGCTATGTAGGAGTTGAAAGATCTTCTGGCCCGAATGGAAATTTATGGGATATTAAT
>MZXQ01000237.1:1730-2193 GCA_002926195.1 Candidatus Methanomarinus sp. HR1
AACCAGCGGTACTGCCAATGTAACTTATAGTGAACCATCTACAGATGAAATTGCCAATTTTACTATTAATAGTGGAAGTATCAAATGGTTTACCATATATGATTTATCTCAGGATCAAGTTTACCATTTACGACGTTCAAACGGCACACTAATTGAATCAAGTACAGCACTAAACGGGATCGTGAATTTTACTATAGCAGGAGGATTATCCACAGGTACTTATTATACAAACAACATTATTCCTGACACCACAGATCCGGTAATATCAACTGCAGCTGCCGAACCAGATGAAATTGAAGCAGATGGAATAGATAATACTTTATTAAATGTCAGTGCCATTGATATTGACAGCGGTATTGCATCTGTGACAATAAACCTTTTTGCCCTCAATGGACCTTCAGTTCAACAAATGACAAATAATTGCGGTCTCTGGCAGTTAACAATAAATACTACTGTTATTGGG
>MZXQ01000046.1:0-1338 GCA_002926195.1 Candidatus Methanomarinus sp. HR1
AATAAAGCAAACGTGCCTGATGACCATGTCATCATATCCACGATACATCAGGCCAAGGGCCTTGAATGGGATGTTGTCCATATCGCCGGGTGCAATGAAAATATTCTGCCACATTATCGGTCAATTATGGAAGAAAACGTGGTAGCAGAACCAGTAGAACACGAGAACAAAGACGAATCTGAGATTATAATTAGCAACAATCCGATTGAAGAAGAACGCCGACTCTTCTACGTGGCCGTTACCCGTGCAAAGAAGGTACTTAAACTGACAATGAGCGAATCGACTCCATTGGGTGATCCATTATTCCCCAGCAGGTTCCTCGTGGAAATCTATGATGTAGACCCGGGTGCATTCAAACTCGATTCAGATGATTTCTGATCTATGATCGGATGATTGAAAGTACTATCATTAACTTAATAAAGGTATTTGTGCATTATATATGTTGAATGTCTATGATGTGGATGGGCGAACTGTGCGGTTTAAGGGGTAAATGGGTAGAATGGTAAAGTTTAAGTTGGCAGAGATTTTTGAAATACCCGAAACTCATGTATTACAACAACAGGTGTTATAAAAATGACAAAGTGGGCATTAATTCTTATTATTATGATTTTATCGGTTGCCACTGCCAGTGGTGCCAGTTATCCGCAACTCACAGGTTTTGTCACAGATAATGCCAATATGATTGATTCCTCATACGAAGCACAGATAACAGCACTGGCCAAACAGATTGAGGAAAAAACCACTGTCGAAATAGCGGTTGTCACAGTGGAATCCTTTGAAGGGGAATCAAAGGAAATGTATGCTGTAAATCTATTCCAACAGGCAGGCATAGGCAAAACCGACAGGGACAACGGGTTGTTGATTCTGGTATCCAAACAGGAGCGTGAGTATCGCTTTGAGGTGGGCTATGGCCTGGAGGGAGTGATAACAGACAGCATGAAGGTGAATATCGGTGACAGGATAATAGTACCGAATTTCAGGAACGAGGATTATGGAAAGGGAATCTATGAGTCCATGGTGGTAATTGAGGGACTTATTGAGGGGAATGAGGAAGTAATATCAAGATATAGCATGAAGCCCACAGGACAATCCACTGATAGCAAATCTATCTGGCCTTTTTTGTTTTTTGCTCTTATATTGGTACTATTAGGTCTTACATCCCGCAAAGGGCGGCGTGGTAAGGGTATTGGCGGTATTTATATTGGCGGATTTGGCGGTGGATTCGGTGGTGGAATATCTGGCAGCGGTGGATTTGGTGGATTCGGTGGTGGAATGTCTGGCGGCGGTGGATTTGGTGGAAGTTGGTGATGTGGGCTAAAATGGTGGAAAATGAAAAAG
>MZXQ01000046.1:1394-2717 GCA_002926195.1 Candidatus Methanomarinus sp. HR1
AATGATAATTAATTATAAATTACATAGGTGATTGCATGACAGCGGATACACAGATAGAAAAACTAACAGATATTCTTGGCAGTAATCTGGTGGCATTGGTACAGTACCACACAGGCGATGAGACACGACTTCTTGCGGTTTGTAACCACATTGATTTTACCACGCTACGATCAATAAAACCGCTTAAGGAAGTACCTCTTGTCATGACAAAGGAAGAACTCACAGATGGGGTTGATGTATTCCCAATTGAGTTTTTAAATATCAAGCAGCACTATGAGGTACTCCATGGCGAGGATTGTTTGGCTGATATCACAATATCAAAGAAACACCTGCGCCACCAGCTTGAGTTCGAGTTTCGCTCAAAGCTGATTCATCTCAGGGAGGAATACCTTCAGTTTAAAGGTAAGGATCTTGAACACCTTATTCTTGCGGCAGTTCCGACCCTCATGCCCATCCTTGAGGCCCTGATTCATCTGAAGGATTTGCGCAATGATTGGATTGATGCTGAAGAGTTATTCAGGATTGTGGGAGATGGGTATGGAATCGACACCCAGGTTTTGAAAGATATTTACGGCATAAGGCACAAGACTGCCAAAATGAGTAAAGATAAAGAACAATATATCGAACATCTAATCAGGATATTATCTGATATCGGAGAAATTATTGATGAACTTGGGGTGAATGAATGAACACAAGGAATGTGCTCTTTGGAGTTATCGGCGCCATCGTTCTGATTATATTATTGACGGGAGGGTGGTTTCTTTCTACATACAACGGCTTTGTGGCAGCAGAAGAAGGGGTTGACGCATCATGGGCACAGGTGGAAAACCAGTACCAAAGAAGGGCAGACCTTATACCCAACCTTGTTTCCACAGTGAAAGGGTATACTGCACATGAAGAAGAAGTCCTTACAGAGATTACGGCGGCCAGAAGTCAATGGGGTGCTGCAGCCACACAACAGAGTAAAATGGAAGCTGCAGGCAGCATGGATTCTGCAATATCCAGACTTCTTCTGGTTGTGGAAAATTACCCGGATCTTAAGGCAAACGAAAACTTCCTGGCACTCCAGGCGCAACTCGAAGGGACTGAAAACCGAATTGCAGTGGAAAGAATGCGCTACAATGAAGAGAGCATGGCATACAATACAAAGATTAAACAAATGCCTGCTATAATTGTGGCAAATATGTTTGGATTTGATGAGAAGCTGTACTTTGAATCTGATGAAGGGGCAGAAAACGCACCAAAGGTGGAGTTTTAGTTTGTGAACTACCCCTTCCAGGCGCTATGCGGTGAGGAAGGAGCTTCCTGCTTCATTCTCCCAAC
>MZXQ01000045.1 GCA_002926195.1 Candidatus Methanomarinus sp. HR1
GGTCTCATCCGGCATCAGGGCATCTATAGTATTATTCCCGATTCCTGGCTTGATCTCTCGATTCAGACCCATGTAAATAGGAATGATGTTAATCTCTTTCCAGTCAGTTATGGGCTCTACATTTACTGCCAGACCACGGTAATCAAAGCTATTGTACATGTAATTGGTCTGAATAAACCTGTTCATGACATACATTATCATTCCTTTGGCCCGGTTATGGTTAAAATCTGAGATATTGCAATCTCCGTTAGTGCTCAGGTTGTATTCGCTTGTAGGTTCTATCACTATCACTGGTGTTTCTCCCATCTCTTTCATGGCTGCCATACCAGCGTAGTTGATGATCCTGGCCAGGTCGGCGCAGGCGTACATGTAGGCTTTATCGACATTGTTCACAGTATTTCCACTGCTTAGTGCTTCAGCCTGGCCAGGTGCAAATAGGGGACACGACCCAGTAATCTATATATAGTAGAACTACCATATCATATATTATGTCATCATCATAATAATTATGATAGTGACTTTTAAAACAGTCAATAATCCGGAGATGAGAAGAAATGAACAGAAAAGAAACTAAAGATCGTAAAGAAAAAGAAGAAAAAGCTGCACAGGAAATATTTTCAAACATTAAGTTGTTCAGTGCTTAAAGACTATGACAAGAACCTGGAAAATCCCCCATAATCTTATTTCTAAAATTTTATAGAAATTAAATAACAAACCCGGTCTCACTCTTAGGCTTGATCTCTATTAATATATAGTCCTTAAGAAGTCCCTTTTTGATATAAGCGATATCCTTTAATTTTACACCTTCCACAAATGATATATTCTCTATCCTTTTATGGAATTCATCATAATCCAGTTTGACCCTCATTCCCTTAAGCTTTAAGGTAACAGGTAGTGGAGAGAGTACATCAGCAATTTCAGGAATCTGGTCCTCTATCTCTTTTTTCACTCTGGGCGGCATAACACACAACGGATCTTTGCTTAGCTCATTCCTTTCTTTATCCAGGATCTCGCCTACAACATCTACTGCTTCATCCATAGCCCACATTTCAGGACCCTTACGCATTCTATGAGCTATCCTCCCCAGATTCCCCACATATGCATCAGCCATAGGTATCTCCTCAACATCAATTTCAGGAGCTCCGGTAACCACAACAGGGATCTCAATACCTTCTAAAATCTTGGGTTTATTCTCAACAATACAATGCTTGAAATTACCAAGAATGTATACAGCCACATCATGTTCGTTAATCAGGCTGCGCTCATGGCCTGATATCTGGCATACCCTTGCACCTACACCTCTTGCAAGCCCGATCATATTGGTCTTAGCACCCTTTCGGCGCAGGAACTCGGCAATATCACAATCAGGATGAGGTAAATGATGATATGCTAAAGTAGGAGCCACTACTGCTATCTCAGTCCCTGACAATGGTGCACGTGTCAATACTCCCAGCAGTTTCTTTGTCATATTCTCCACAAGGTGAATATCATTCATGGGCACAAGCATGATAATGACGATCTCTGTTTGCATAATGTTGGTTTGAAGAATATATCCACCAAGGTCTTCTACCAGTTCCACAAGGTGATTATGCTTATACACACCTCCTTCATACATTATTGGTTCAAGCATTATCTTTCCCTCCTTTTACCAGACCATTTCGAATGGAAAATGCTTTATCCTTCCATTCCTGCTTTATAGGGTCCTCAGATGCCACGAATAAAACATACTCTTCAGTAAGCTGGTGATACCTGACCCTGAACCCTTCTGGTATGATCCTTAACATAGCATCCATTATCCTGTCATTGATCTGGGCTATTTTCTCATCAATAACCATCTCTCGCAAGAAATCCACCTCAGTAAAATAATCCGGAGTATGTACAATGATCATACTACGCTCAGAGTGATCAATATTGCCTTTACCGTATCTCTCCCACAATTTGTTTAAAAGCTGTGGGATATAGGATTCTTTTAACAGATTGATCGTAACCTCATTTTTACCGTAATCACCCATATCTACTTCTGCAAAATCACTAAGGCGAATAGACGGAAGTCCAAAACGCCGCAGAGCTACAAAAATAAATACCGGTTCTTTTACATCAATATAGGCCCTGACCTTTTCCAGCACTCTACCGAGTGCCAGGTCTGACAGCACATCAATAATAACTCTATTATATACATCAGCACCCGTTTCTTCATCTGATTCTACAATGATTTTCTCATATTCTTCCATCAGTGCCGCTTCCTAAAGGGTCTATTTATTTAATTATTTAGTTATTTATTTATAAAACCAGAGGCCAATAACGCAGAACCTACTGCTCCTATATACTGGGAATCAGGTGGAACCACTACTTTGATATTAAGCATATCCTCCATAGCCTTAGGTACACCTTCAATAAGTGAAGACCCACCTACCATTATCAATGGCTCTTTCACCTCAACTTCCTGTAATTGCTGCTCAAACACTTGTTCTACCACACTATGGCATGATGCAGCTGCTACATCCTCTGGTACCGAACCTTTTGATAGCGAATTTACCAGACTCTGTATCCCGAACACAATACAATAACTGTTCATTTCCACATTCTGCTGCATTCCCTTAACTGCAAGGGCACCCAGCTCGGTAATATCCACGCCCAGACGTTTGGAGGTCATCTCAAGGAACCTGCCAGACGCTCCTGCACATATACCACCCATTGTGAACATGCCAGGGATCCCATCCTGTATAGAGATGGCTTTATTATCCATACCTCCGATATCTATTACAGTCGCAGATCCATGCTGACTGTTTGCAAGATATACTGCACCTTTTGAGTTAACAGTGATCTCTTCCTGCACCAGGTCAGCATTAAATTCCTCTTTTATTAAATACCTGCCATAGCCGGTAACACCCAGTGCCTGTATCTCATCCCTGGTTACTCCTGCCGTTTCCAGAGCCTGATTATAGGCTTCATTGGCACTTTGTATTACATTTGTAGTAGGGACCCAGCCCCTGCCAATTACTTTATCATCTTTCATGATCACAGATTTGGTCGTTGTAGAACCTGAATCTATACCGGCAGTCAATCCTTCCTGATGTTCCCTGGCAAGCAGACTGCGCCGTCTGGCAGTTGTGGTCAGGGCCTCCAGTCTTGTGAGAAGTGTACCGGACGTAGTCCTTTCAGTGAATGAATAACTTATTACCGGAAGTTTGGAATTTTCATAAATGTACCTGCGTAATTCATTACGTACTACAGCACCTTCGGCACATCTGAAACAAGTAGTTATCAATACGGCATCGGCATTGGTATTGCCTTCTACTAATACCTTTGCTCTTGCCATTACCAGTCCAAGGTCAGAACTGGCTACATGAAGCCCAAAATCATCCTGCACCTGCTGAACCTCCTCAATAGAAATTTCCGGATAAAATATCCTGGCATTTACTATTTCCGCAGCCGTCTCAATCTCTTTCTGGATACCGCTATATTCACTCCCACATGACAGATGAGCGATCTTGACCAGCTCTTCCTGTACCATCTTATTCACCTCCGCCGGTTTTATCAGATGTACTTATTTTAATATTATCCAGTCCTGCAAGGAATTCGTGTATCTGATGCACGAAATCCTTAGCTGCTTCTTCAGTTCTTGGATATTCCAGATCCAGTTTGGGTATTTTCTTTGCCCTAACAAGAAATGTTATAAGTTCGTTGGTCCGGGCACACCCCATACATCCAAATGAGATATCCGGACCGGTAACAATAATCGCTGCCTGTGCTTCTTCCAGCAACGGACCAAGCAATGACATTCTACCACGCACTCCCGATGGCACTTCCACAGCCGCATATTTCAGTCCTTTTTTAGGATCTTCGGGTGTAATATTGATCGGCGGTGAATCCAGTCCTGCTGTTTTTATCTTCTTTCCTATTTCATGCATTACAGCAAGCGGCTCATGACCAAACCTGTCTACAAGGTCTGATAATATCAGACTATTACTGGGATAAATGAAAACCTTGACCATCTTGATAACCTCATTTCGCCTGTGCGGCCTCTTCATTAATTATTTCTTTTAATCTTTCAATAGTAATACCATGGGATTTAACAGGCATTTCGTGTGGAATTCCTTTTTCGATCTCTTCTAAAGCTCCCGTGATATATGGAAGTAATTTATTTTCAATTTCATGCATATGAAAACCTGGTTTTACACCACCACCCCGCCCTGCTCTACACCGGTATGAATCTCCGGGGGGTACACCTCTTTCCTTAACAAATATCCGCATCGGATCCATATTTCGTATTTCTTTAACAGCCATATTAACTTCAGATATCGTACCCCGGATAATAAGACCGAAACATGTTTCTTTAACAGTTACATCTGCTTTACTTTCATAGATCTTGATCACTATATCACTTGGTAGGGTATAGGTAGAATTCAGAACAACCATCTTATTAATGATCTCTTCTTCGCCCATTTAATCCACCTCCGTGATATAGATGATGTCTCCCTGGCTGACAGATTTTAATTTTTCAGCATCTATGACCCGACCTATAATATTTGTACTGTGGAACTTCTCACCCGTAGGACCATAGCGCTCATCATCTTCATTCTTTATACCTATAATACCATACTGTCTGGATGCCTGGTTTGTTACTCCCATCTCTCCGGCAATGACTTTATCTGACGGAGTATTTTCCGGCATCAGTTCTTTATATCCTTCTGCTCTTTTAATAGTCTTAAAAAGAATGGTATTTTCATAGGTAAAAAAAACTGACAGAGGACCTACAGGCCGTTCCTTAAGCTTTAAAGCATGCCTTAGATATTCTATGGTAATAGGAGCCTTATCATAATAGAACTTAATATGCAATAGTAGATCCGGTGGAATACCTAATACGGAAACTTTTTTATTTTTAAGGATCTCCATCGTGGTTTTAGGATCTTGTTCAACTATCATTGCCTGATCCGAGCTGTCTCCGTCAATCTCTATGGCAAGTCCCCGCTCCTGTGCTTTGGCCTTTGCTTCATCAATATTTAGTCCGAGGAACATTACCTGTTGAGGATTTACCCTGATCTCCAGTTTGTGAGTGTTCTCTGCAAGTTTGACAAGTTCCAGTCCTTTTGTAACATTCCCTATTATAGAATGCACTGCACTGCTTGTCCGGTCCTCTTTTGAGATGAATGCTCTACCCGTACCAATACCCTTTGTCCGTATGGCAACAGTTCCCTCTGATCTGGAATCCAGTGATTCGAACGGACATATCTCACCTTTAAGGACATCATCTACAATATAAGAACTTGAACTATCGCTGGCATTGAATAGTCCTTTACGAACAGCTCCGAGAAAATGCTCTGCACCCTGAGGTGAATCCTCTCTGAGATCCACTGAGATATAAGAAAATATCTTCATGCCGTCTTCCAGAAGCAAATCCAGATCAGTAGTGATAACCTTATCTGTCAGGGTTTCCCATTTAATAACAGGTTCTATCCTGTCTATGGAATCTCCCTGATCCAGTTTAGCAATATTGTTCTTACCACTTATTACTCTACCAAAAATACCACCGTTATATCCTCCATAAGATGCATTATGCCTGTCTTTTGCAAATAATAAATAGGTATTTTTTGCATCATACCCGCCAGCACCAAAGATCACATCATACCGCTGGTATTCATATGTATCCCTATCAGTCTTAATATCTGTTGATATAGGTCCGAAAGCCGTAACATCAGGTGTTGCCCAGTGAGCCTGAAGGTTTGAATCCGTGAAATGAGTGAGCCATATATTTATCAGTTCGGATTTCTCAGAGTCCACCTCGATCTTGAACTCACCTTTATTGGTAAATAAACTATATTCAGTGGTCAGTGTTTTAATCTCTTCTCCGCCTTTGACAATGCCTATTATAGCATCTTTGGTATATGACGTTTGGGTCTTTTTTAAAATATCAGCAAGAGTTGAACCCTTTTCTATTTCTACTTCAACATCATTTAATTCAATAGTAATCATAGCTGACAAGACCTTTCCTGTATAATGAAGAATTGCAATTGTACATCACATGCATATAAAGTATATATTCACTTCTATTTAGGTATATGACTCTTAATTTATTATATACATCAACAAGAGTCAAATACTATAGTTCTTTTGATATACCTTCTGCCCCTTCAACACGTTCATCTTTAGTAAGTTCGGCAAGAACCCTGGAAGTTTCTCCTATATCCACGATCTTACCCATTCTCATGAGTGCCGCCCTATCACATATTTCACCAACGAAGTCCATGTCATGTGACACGATGATAAAAGTCTCACCTAACGCTTCCCTGGCATGAAGGATCGATTTGGTAACCTCCATCTTTGTAACAGGATCCATTGTACCTGTAGGCTCGTCAAACACCAGTATACGTGGTTCTTTCATCAAAACCTGTGCCATAGCTACCCTATGACGTTCTCCTTCGCTGAGTTCATCAGGCATCTTGGTCAGGATAGTCCTGGCTTTTTTATCTGAGAATCCTGCTGTTATTAATGTGCTGATCGCCTTTCGTTCTCCCAGTTCATGGGGTAGTTCCAGGCCAATAGCTTCAGTCAGATTATCAATAATATTCCTGTGTGGATATAAACTGTATTCCTGGTACAACACACCTATGTATTTGGAAGCTCTTCCCTTGCCATGCGGACCTTTTATAGTCATATCTATCCATTCATCCCCTATTCTGACATCCACGTCACCATCCGTAGGGGCTAAAACACCTGTAATGATCTTGGAAGTTGTGGTCTTACCTGCACCACTGACCCCAATCAGACCAAATATTTCTCCTTCTTTTACGTCAAACTTAATATTATCCACAGCATTAACAACACCGCGATCAAGTGAGAAATAGTTCATTCTGAGTTTATCGACCTTTACGATCGGTTCTCCAACCTCAACATCGGTTTTCTTTACTGCAGTAACCTGTTTCATGAAATTGGCACAAACGGTCTTAGGATCACCTTCGTCAACAATCTCACCTTCGTCAATCCAGATGGCCTTATCAGACAGCTCTTCGATAACCTGAGGCCAGTGAGAGGTAATTACCAATGACATTTGATAGTTATTAACAGCGTTTTTAATACTCTTGTGAACCAGTTCAGCTGTCTTGGGATCAAGAGTACCTGTGGGCTCATCTGCCAGAAGCATCATGGGGTCTTTAACCAGTTGTCTTGCCAGGACAACTCTTTGTTTTTCTCCACCGCTGAGCTCCCTTGCAATATGCATCATCCGGTGTGAAAGGTTTACCTGATCAAGCAGATCAGCTGCTTTATGGATGGCTGTCGGTCCCTTTTCACCTATCTCGGTCAAAGAGTTCATAACATTGACAATAACCCTATCATCCCCATACAGGGCAAAGGTCCGCTGCAACATGATGGCTAGTCGTCGTGATATGGCTTTTCTGATCGGATCATGTATAGGAAGAGTAACAAAATCAACAGTCTTTTCTGATAGTATAGCGTTACACTTGGGACAGGGATCGCCTATTTTTCTCGGTGGTTCTACATATCCACATTCACTACATAATGCAAAATGGTATAGAACCTGTCCTGATATCTTTTCGAATTCTTCCACACCTCTTAGGACATGCATAAGAATTGATTTCCCTGCACCGCTTCTACCAAGTATTCCTATAGTTTCTCCTTCATCAATTGTCAGATTTATATTTTTCAATACATCAACGTCATTAAATCCTACTGATAGATTCTTTATTTCGATAAAAAATGACATAAGTCTCCTCACACATTATTTTTATTATTTTATAATTATTCAATTCACATTGAATTTTTATGATCTATAATTATTTATATGTTATATAAATTAAATTATTGATTCAATGTGATCATTTTATTTAGTCTAGTTAAATTGTGCATAATACATAAATATAACGATAATACATTACACTGAAAACACAAAAAATATATTATACTACATTATATATATATGCATTATATTATATCGTCAAGCATTTTCTTGATCTTTTTTGTTACAATATCACTCACAACTTTTCCATCCACACTGCCTCGCATTTCTTTCATGACCAATCCCATCAATGGTCCTACTGCTCCAAGCCCTCGCTCGGCAATAAAGTCCATCCGTTGGGAAATGATCTCATCGACCAGGGTTTCGATATCTTCTTTGCGTTTTGTTCCCAGGCCCAATAGCTGCGCCGCATCTTGTGCTGATATTCCCGGTTGTGCTATGATTGTAGATAACAGTTCGGGAACTACTTCTTTTGCAGCATTTCCTGAAGCTATCAATTTGAATACCTCTGCATAATGACCGGGGTCTAATTTATTTACATCCGATCCATCTCGTCTGAGTTCTGTTAAAGTATTAACTAAAGTGCTGGCAATTAGTGTGACATTTTTATCTTCATCGCCCATTTCAGACAAAATATCTTCAAATAATTCAAAATGCTTGAACGCAACTCTCTCTGCAAGTTCATCATTCAGGCCATAATCCTTCATATACCTGGCCTTTCGCGCAGGCAGGAGTTCAGGAAGTACGATATCATGAAGCATTTCATGCGTTACAACTACCGGAGGCACATCTGTTTCAGGATACATCCTGGCTGCGCCGGGCAGTGGTCTCATATAGGCAGAGTTGCCATTAGGCAAAGCTTTTCTTGTTTCTTCCGGGACAGAATCCAGTGCAAAACGGCTGCGGTCCACCACCATCTGAAGAGCATTAAATGCACGTTCTTTAAAGTCAGCTACTAAAACCACACAATCTTCAACCTTTGCATCCATAGCCTGCCGCAGAGCATCTATTTCCTGATCAGTAATACCGTATGCAGGTAATTCATCTGTATGGAATATTCCGCCTACACCTGATTTTTTAGCATAGTCAGACATTTCACTACCAAGTCTTCTACCAGGCTGTATCTCCCTGCCAACAAGACCTGCAAAACCATGCAGGATCACTGCAAGTACTACGCCCTTTTTTAATGCTTTTTTAATCACTTCTGATTGGGTCTTCCCAAACAGATGCGTAACATCAATAATATCACCATGTACCGAAGCATTGATTTTTTGCAATTCATCCATGATCCCGAGCAAATTTACCTGACGTTCAACCTCACGCTCGACTATAGTTTCTATTAAGTCAAGTGCCTGTACACCTTTGATCTCTACACGGGCGCCCCTGGCTATCGACACATTTATATCTTGCCTGATAGTGCCCTGACCACGTTTGACCTTACCTGTTGAGCGAAGCAGCATACCTATTAGTTCTGCTGTTTCTCTGGCATGAAGGGGTGATGTTATATCCGGATCAGTACCTATTTCTACCAGGGGAATTCCCAGCCTATCAATTGAAAAGACCACATGATCTGCCTTATCTTCTATCCTCTGAGCAGCTTCTTCTTCCAGACAAAGCACACCTACTCCTACATTGCCCTGTGAAGTCTCTATATGCCCACCGGTGGATACCAGCGCAGTACGTTGAAATCCGGATGTATTAGAGCCATCAATAACAATCTTACGCATAGTATGGATCTCATCAAAAACATTCATATTACAGAGCCTGGCTATCTGGAGCGTGATGGAAATAGCTTCTTTATTCAGTTCTCTTGGCGGTTCTTCATCGTTCTCTACCAGACAGGTAGTATCATAAGCCATATAGACGAATTTCCTTTTGTGCATAACCTCTTCAAGGGCCGCTCTGTCCACTTCACCCATTTCACTACGTGTCGGATGAAGATACCTATAATATTGATAAGCAGAATCTTCCGTGTCCCGAAGCAGTGTAGGACAACCACAAAACAGTTTTTCTTGTGTGTTTAACTGTTGATGGATCTCAAGACCTGCCTTAAAACCCAGTTTGTCATAATCATATTCTTTAGTCATAGGGACACTACCCATAGGATAAGTACATAAAAGAATAGCGGGGCATGGATTCGAACCATGGATCTACGGGTTATGAGCCCGTCGGGATTTCCTGACTACCCCACCCCGCTAAGATGGATTTCTGATGTGGGTAAGTGCCACAATTGGAGATTATTAGATATAAGGGCTTCGGTAAAGTCACTCTATTTTGCTCTATACTTTACTGCTGAGTCTTTCAAAGCTTCGATCCCTGGTAATTTTTCTCCTGCTAAAAAATCAATACAAGCCCCACCGCCAGTACTTACATGATCTATCCTGGATTCCATGCCAAGCTGTTCGACTGCAGCAGCGATATGTCCCCCGCCGATCACGCTGAACTGTGATTGTGTTGCTGCTTCGATCAATTCCACTGTACCCAGAGTAAAGGCATCCTTTTCAAATACTCCTGCAGGGCCGTTCATGATCACTGTTTGAGCCGCTTTTATCTCTTCAGAGAATGACACTATAGTCTCAAGTCCGATATCATGAATATATAGATCCACATTAGTATTCTTACCAAGCTCGTCAATGCCTTCTTCTATTCTTTCACCATTTTTATCAAGTGCAACATCTTTAGGTAGACCGATCCTATTATCAAACTCTTTAATTAATTTCTGTGCTTGTAGTATCTGGTCCGCATATCCCTGGGATTTAATAAAATCCATATTAAGTTTACCAATATTACCACTCTTAGCTGCTAAGAACACATTGGCAACCACACCGGTAAGTAGTACCTTATCAGCCATGTTATTGCTCAGTACATGCTTTACTACTTTTAAGGAATCATCCACTTTTGTTCCGCCAAGAACATATAAGCACATACCTTCACTGCCATAGCATCCCTTACTTAAGGAGTGGATCTCTTTTTCCATCAATCTGCCGGCTATGCTGGGAAGCAACCACGTAAAACCCATAATAGATAAGTGGGAACGATGAGAAACAGCAAAGGCATCGTTTATATATACATCAATAAATGGAGATAGACGTTTGACCATATGAGATGTGGCATGTTCCTGTGCCGAGCGCTTTAAGCTCTCTTCTGAAAAGAACCTCACATTCTCCAGCATCATAATATCCCCATTCCCAAGTTTTTTTATTTCAGAAACTGTACCTGAACTAAAAATAGAATCTACATAGATTAAATCTCTGTCAAGTAGGTCAGACAGCCGCTGAGTATGCGGTTCCATTGTCGTGAAATCACTTTTACCGGGCCTGCTCTGATGACTCATAAGCACTAACTTTGAATCATCCAGTTCCTTAAGAGTGTTCAGTGAACTCCTGAATCGTTTATCATCAAGGATCCTATTATCCGGAGTCATAGGAGAATTCAGGTCCAGTCTGCACAGAACCGTTTTTCCTGATAGATCAATATCCTCAATAGTCAGATATTCTTTTACAGACAACTATTTCATACCCCTTATTTTCTTATTGTTTTATATGAAAATGCTAGATTGTCTTGTTTTTTTATAACTATTGCGCCTTAACTATTTCTATCCTGACTACGAGATGCCACCATCTGCATCCTTACAGGTCATCAATTTATTGATTTCTTTGAATGAAAATATATACTTCATATACAAACACAAAAATTAATACACATGAAAATGACAGGTTATTCATGTTTATCGGAATAGACCACGGTACTACATACATGCGGTTCGCTTCATCTGACAATAATGTCTATCGAATCCCGAGACGTGTTGTAGCTGGTATGTCTATGCATGAACTGCTTGAGAGTATACTGCATGGACTTAAAACATCAATAGACAAGATCAAAATGATAGCGCTTACTTATTCCATGGGTGATGGTATAGATAAGATCACACCTATTGGTCATATATCGAAAAGAGGTATTAGAAGCAGGGAGGGTGCCGGACTTCATGTGGGTGGAGGTACATTGGTTTTTGATACGATTTCACAATCAGGCATTCCTGCTGTAGTAATACCTGGTCTGCACAGGGGCAATACAGTGGATGATAGGTTCAATGTATTCTCTCACGGTGCAAGTCCGGAAAAGCTCGGTATTATGTACTATGCCCACAGGAAGGGATATGATCATTTTATCATTTGTGACATTAGTTCAAACACTGTAACACTGGCAGCAGCAAATGGCCACGTACTGGGTGCTATTGATGCCTGTATCTTCGCACCTGGAACTCACCACGGCCCGCTTGATCTTAGTGCCATACGTGATGTAGATGCCGGGTTATGTAGTGCTAATGAGGCATTTACTGAAGCCGGGGTCCTTGCCATGACAGAGTACCACGATATACATGAATTGATAAGTGGATTCGGATCAGGAGATCATAAAGCCATCACTGCCCTTGATACTATGGCACTGTTTGCATCTATGGAAATTGTTTCAATGAATTTATTGCTCAGGGAAAAAGGCATCATGGCACCGAAGATTTTCATCTCGGGATCTGTAAGTGAGATCAAATATGTTATAGAAAAGATAGAAGGACATATAGAATCCCGGGTAGAATCACTGGGTGAATGGAGTGCAGCCAGAGGGTGTGCCTGTATTGCAGAAGATGTCTCCCAAGGCCAACATGATATCCTCGGAATATCAGTGGAGTAAGAGCCGAAGATTAAAAGATTCGTAGAATCTTTGCCTGAGACTACAATAAATTTAACATATAATACGTCCTTAAAGTAACCCAATGAAATTTCATCGCCATCATATAATCTCTATGAAGGATTTTACACGTGATGAAATTGATTATATCCTGGACCGTGCCGGTAAACTGGAATCCCTGGCCAAAAGCGGCAGATCTGACATCCTTTCAGGAAAGATACTGGCTTTACTTTTTTATGAGCCAAGTACCAGGACACGGATGTCCTTTGAGACTGCTATGCTCAGACTGGGAGGAAATGTTCTGAACCTGGGTTCAAAGGATACAAGTAGCGTTATTAAGGGCGAGACCCTTGCAGATACAATTAGAGTAATAAGTACTTATTCAGATGCTATTGTATTGCGCCACACCAGCGAAGGTGCAGCACAGATGGCTATGGAATTTTCATCTGTCCCGGTAATCAATGGAGGAGATGGTGCAGGGCATCATCCTACCCAGACACTACTGGACCTTTATACTATTAAACGTGAAAGCCGTCTGGAACATCCTGATATTGCAATAGTCGGAGATTTGAAATACGGGCGTACAGTGCATTCATTGACCTATGCACTATCACTTTATGGTGCAAATATTACCTTTGTTTCACCACAACAACTAAAGATGCCTGACCAGATCATAGATGATCTAAAAACAAGGGGTGCCCATGTAAATGAGACCGAGAACTTTGATAAGGTCCTTAACAATATTGATGTGCTATACATGACCCGCATCCAGAAGGAACGGTTTCCTGACCCGACTGAATATAAGAAAGTGGCCAACGCATATAAGATCACAAATAAGCAGCTTGTAAATGTCAGACCGAATATGATAATTATGCATCCTCTTCCAAGGATCAATGAGATCGATAGTTCAGTAGATAATACAGATCATGCCCGGTATTTTCAGCAGTCTTTTTATGGCGTTCCGATAAGGATGGCGCTGCTTACTATCGTTATGGGGGCCGATATATGAACAATCACCATGAACTGAGGGTCAGGCCTATTGTGAATGGTACTGTTATTGATCATATACTTGCCGGACAGGCAATTAATGTACTCAGGATACTGGGTATCACTGGTGTTTCTGATGCTGTGGTATCAATGGTTATGAATGTTCCAAGTATTACACTCGGACATAAGGATATAGTAAAGATAGAGAACCGTGAACTTGAAGAAAAAGAGGTCGATAAGATCTCACTTATCTCGCCCAGTGCCTCTATTAATATCATCAGGGATTTTGATGTAGTTGATAAATATCATGTTGAGATGCCTTCTATTGTTGAAGGAATGGTAAAGTGCACAAACCCAAACTGTATATCCAACACCAATGAACCAGTTACTTCAAAGTTTGTTGTAAGAACTGATCCGATCAGACTGCGGTGTTTATATTGTGAACATGTAATTTCAGAAAAGATAGCTGAATATCTATTATAGAGGACTAATTGAAGATACATTAATATTAATGAGGAATATTAAGACATCATTATAAGTAGAATAATAGTTAATACAAATGTAGTGATTATTCATTAATATTCGGGGATGATACTATAGAGCTTACACCAATCCAAAAAGAGATATTAACAGCATTAATTAATCTTTACCGTCAACATAAACATGCGGTTAAAGGGGAAATGATCGCAGATGTCATTGATCGAAATCCAGGGACCGTCAGAAATCAAATGCAATCACTTAAAGCTCTTGGTCTGGTTGAAGGAGTTCCAGGTCCAAAAGGTGGTTACAAAGCTACCGGAGCTACTTATGAGGTATTAAGCATTGATGAAATGGATAATGAAGTAGTAGTACCGATCTATAGAAATAAAGAGCATATGGAAAAGCTTACAGCTGCTGAAATAAGTTTTACTACAGTACGTCATCCTGATACTTGTAACGGAATTATCCGTATACTTGGAGATATTCGTGTTTTTGATAGCGGAGACACGATCCAGGTAGGTCCGACTCCTGTCAATAAATTGATCATACGTGGGAAAGTAGTGGGACGTGATGATTCATCCAATTCATTGTTATTTTCTATTATAGAAATGGTATCACTACCAAAACGTCCAATCAGAGATTATATTTCAGAAAAGACTGTTACTGTGCCTGCCGGTGCAACTATTCAGGAGGCTGCAAGGATATTTATCAAAAATAATATTCATGGGTCTCCCGTAGAGGATAAAGGCAATATTGTAGGGATTTTAACATTTACTGATATTGGTCACACACTTGCCAGTGGAAAGATGAATGTAAAGATAAGAGAGATAATGTCAAAAGATATAATTTCTATTGGTGGGGATATGCCACTTTGTGATGTTGTGAAGGTACTTGATGAGAAGAAGATTGGCAGGATAATGGTCACAGAGGATGGGAAATATAAGGGTATTATTAGTAAGACAGACGTTCTTCATGAAATGATTGTTTTATAAAACGCATTTACCATCGGTTTTGGCGTTATACTTATTGATGTGTAAATTTCAGTCGCTACTAGTCCCGGGTGTCGCGGTTTCATTTGTTCCGGAATAATACCGATAATTTGATGAATGTTTATGTCATTAACTTAACCTAATATAATAAATTAGAGTTGATAATGTGAAACATGAACTGATGGAAATCCTGTGCTGTCCTATGTGTAAAGGCGATCTTGTTCTTACTGTAGATGAAGAAGACGATAAAGAGATTATTAAAGGATCATTGTTCTGCGGGAAATGCAACGAGTATTATCCGATCGAAGAAGGCATTCCCAATATGCTTCCTCCGGATTTACGGGTTTGACAAATAGAGGTCCTTCTCCCGTGCAGCAGATCCATATTAACCGCCACAGGATCAATTCGATAGAATTTATGACTCCTGACATTACTATTCCTCTCACACCCGGTAATGAGTGCAGTTTTGAGATTCCTATTACCAACCACGGCTACCCAACTCATGTACATTTATCTGTCAGCGATAGTTTGAAGAAGAATATAAGGTTTTTGGATGATAATCCCTATATAATTAGTCAGGAGTGGGCTTCTGTAGTCGTTTCACTTCCTTCTGATACCAAAGAGGCCAGAGGAAAGATCAAAGTAACAACTGGTTATGGTTCACATAGAGAAGGATTCAATGTCTATGTAGGGGCCAAATCCATATCGTCTGTTATAAAAGCTACAGTCGATACGGATGAAAGTCTGGGCATCCCCGGGTCCCATAAAAGATCAGTTCAAACCGGACTTACCGATCATGTCCATGTAGTTAAGAGCTATCTTGGGAAAAAAAGGGGAGAACAATTCTCAATTAATTCCCAGAGCATTAAATTATTTGCTATCGTTACCCTGATCATATTATTGATACTATTGATCATCTCTACATTATGGAAAATAAATATGCTATATGGGGCCATGGCAGTATCAGTTCTGGTATTTTTACTGATAATATATGCCTGTACACATTTTATGTCAAAGAAATAATCAGGAATTAATTACTATGAAATATGTTATAGTGACCGGCGGTGTAATGAGCGGCCTGGGTAAGGGGATTACAGCTGCTTCAATGGGGCGTATACTTATAAATAAAGGTTATAAAGTGACCGCTATCAAGATCGATCCGTATATCAACATTGATGCCGGTACAATGAGCCCATTTCAGCATGGAGAGGTATTTGTTTTAAAAGACGGGGGAGAAGTAGATCTTGATCTGGGAAACTATGAACGGTTCCTGGACATCGAACTGGTAAGGGATCATAATATTACCACTGGAAAGGTCTACCAGGCAGTGATCAATAAAGAACGCAGAGGCGATTATCTGGGTAAGACCGTCCAGATCATTCCTCATATTACCAATGAGATCAAGGAACGTATTAGAAAAGTTGCTAAAAATAGCAAAGCTGATATCTGTTTAATAGAAATAGGCGGGACTGTCGGAGATATTGAAAGCATGCCATTTTTGGAAGCTGTCAGACAGTTGCATAATGAAGAAGCAAAGGAAGACGTATTATTTATCCATGTGACACTGGTTCCGATGGATGCCCAGGGGGAACAGAAGACGAAACCAACACAGCATTCTGTAAAAGAACTGCGGGAATTGGGTCTGCATCCTGATCTTATTGTAACCAGATGTAAACAACCAGTACTTGGGAACACTAAAGAAAAGATCGCACTGTTTTGTGATGTGCCTCCGAAAGCAGTTATTTCAGCCCATGATGCTAAAGATATATATATGGTACCTTTACAGTTAGAACAGGAAGGTGCTGCTGAATATCTCCTTTCCAGGTTTGAATTACAACCAAAGCAGGATTTACGTATATGGGATAAAATGGTTGAACGTATGCGTTCTGCCACAGGTACGGTCCAGGTTGGTATTGTAGGAAAATATACTGATCTTGAAGATTCGTATCTAAGTATCCGCGAATCATTAAAACATGCCGGTATAGAGGCCGGATGTGTTGTTAAGCCCAACTGGATAGATGCAGAAGAATTTGAGAACAACCCGGATTCAGTACATACTCTATCACAATATGATGGAATACTGGTTCCCGGGGGATTTGGTGTGAGGGGGACTGAAGGTAAGATAGCTGCCATATGCTATTCAAGAAAGAACAATATTCCATATCTGGGATTGTGTCTGGGTATGCAATTAGCAGTTATCGAATTTGCAAGAAATGTACTTGGATATCACGACGCCAATAGTCCGGAACTCTCACCAACCGACCATCCGGTAATAGACCTGCTACCTGAACAGGAGAATGTTGTGAATATGGGTGCTACTATGAGACTGGGAGATTATACTGCGCAGCTTACCAAGGGAAGTCTAGCGTACAGGTTGTATGGCGTTGATCGGATTGTCGAACGTCACCGTCATCGATATGAGGTGAATCCGGATTATATAGATGAAATCGAAGCAGCAGGAATGAAATTTACAGGCAAAAACAGGAACAGGATGGAGATTGCTGAGATACCTGAGCATATTTTCTTCTTTTCCACCCAGTTCCATCCTGAGTTCAAGAGCAGACCAAATAGACCATCACCTCCTTTTTTAGGATTTATCAGGTCAATGCTTAAATAAAATTTTATGACACCCGATCAGAGTAATAAGAAACGATCTAAGATCGACAGACCTGCACCTATCTACTGGTGTATGAATTGTAATATTCCACTAATCACTTCCCGTTGCGGCTTATGTAGTAATCAGACAAAACAGATAAATCTCGGGGTGCCAGGAGATGTACGGTTCTGCTCACCGTATGAACGCTCAATACTCCATGATATATTAATATCAGAGTATGGTACTGACCCTCTTGGCAGCAGGCTTATTCTACTTAACAAGATCGGCGGTGAAGATAAAACAGACCAGGTGATCGTGGACGGACTTTTTCTTGGTATACTGTACTTCAACCTTGCAATTCTTGACTGGAAGCTGGACCTGAATATCGAGGGAGCCGCTATCCTGGCGCAATATACCGGACGCAGGACTATTGAGCTATCTGAGGCAGGCAGACATCTTAGTGGTAAGACCATTCCATCAGATATGATCAGGCAGTGTTCGAAAGATATCAGACAGGGAGATGAGGTTATTGTCAAATATGCCAGACTGGTGGGTGTAGGGACAGCGCTACTTGGTGAGAATGAAATTACTAATAATAATAATAATAATACTAATAAAGTGCCGGCACTCAGGATCCGTAAGATTAAGAAAACCGGACCTCAATCCCAATTAATAGAACGAATTGCTACTATGGATGAGGTAATACAGGCCAATAAACCTGCCCTGGAGCAATTAAGTAAAGATGGCGTTAATACTATCCGGGGTCTGGCTAACCAAAAACAATACCGACAAACACCGATATATGTATCATTTAGCGGCGGAAAGGATAGCCTGGTTGTGCTTAGCCTGGCCAGAAATGCTTTAAAGCAGAGCCTGACGGCCTATTTTATAAATACCGGTCTGGAATTTCCGGATAACCCGGAATATGTGAAACGCGTTTGTAAGGATCTGGACATAGAATTATTCGAAATTATTGCCGGAAATACCTTTTGGAAACATCTTGAGAAACTCGGACCTCCTGCTAAGGATTGTAGATGGTGCTGTAATATCTGTAAACTGGTACCTATCAACCATGAACATGGTGGAAAAGCCCACCTGAATCTGGACGGTAAACGCAGGTATGAATCATTCACACGTTCACGCATACCATCTAAGGAGGAAAATCCTTTAGTCCCGGGTCAGGTGAATATCTATCCAATACGGAACTGGCGGGCTATTGAAGTATGGTTGTATATCCACTGGAAGGGATTGGAATATAATAGTCTGTATGATAAAGGGTTTGAACGTGTAGGGTGCTGGTTATGTCCGGCTGCTTTGGTTGCAGAGCACTGCCTGGTTAAACAAATATACCCTGAATTGTATTCCGGATGGGATCAGTATCTGTATAACTGGGCGCTTGATAATAATCTGCCTGATGGATATATTAAGTACGGATTCTGGCGCTGGCGTGAACATCCGCCAAAAATGAAACTATTGGCTGAGCAACTGGGAATACCTTTAAGGATTTGAAGTCCCCTTGCAATAACGAGTAGTAGTTTACCGAATACAAAACGATAGATACATATGTGGTCTCAATTAATATGATTATTATGTCAAGCATATTGGAAGAGTCGCTCAAGGCAGCACCCATTATCAAGCGTGGTGAATATCATTATTTCATACACCCTATTACAGATGGGGTCCCGTATCTGGAACCTGAACTATTAAATGAAGTAACTGATAAAATAATAGATGTATTAGAAGCTGATTTTGATAAGATCCTTACAATTGAGGCCATGGGGATACACATCGGAACCGCCCTGGCACTTCGAATAGGTAAACCGCTTTCTATTATTCGAAAAAGGTCATATGATCTTCCTTCGGAAATCGAAGTAGGTCAATCTACAGGCTATTCAAAGGGAAAACTATACTTAAACGGTATAATACCTGGTGATCGCCTGGTGATAGTCGATGATGTGGTCAGTACAGGCGGTACACTGGTAGCTGTTAAAGAGGCTGTTGAAAGGGCAGGTGCAGTGATCGTAGATACAATAGTGGTTATTGAGAGGGGAGATGGAGCCCGGCGTCTCAGGGAAGCAGGATTGCCGCTTAAGACCCTGATAACTATTGATGTAGGTCCCAACGGCGTGATTATAGAACAATGAACAGTCCATCTCTCTATTGTAGTTTTTATCTGGATCTGGATGATATCGCCAACAAGATAAAGCATTCTGGAGCTAGAACAGTAGGACTCCAGTTCCCGGAAGGATTGAAAAGATCAGCTTTTTTTATAGCAGGTGAACTGGAAAAGCGTACATCTGTAAATATAATAATCTCAGGAAACCCCTGCTATGGGGCATGTGATGTAGATATGGAACTTATGAGGTCAGTAGATGTTCTGTTCCACTTCGGACATTCTGAACTGGTCAAGGGTCTGGATAATGTGATATATATTGAAACCCCGGCAAGGACAAATATTAAAAATGTTCTTGCAAAGGCGATCGCTGAACTGGGTTCAGGCACCATAGGACTTGTAACAACTGTTCAGCATGTACACAGGATAGATGATATAAAAGCATTTATAAGGTCAAAGGGAATATCATATGTAGTTGGTACTGGTGATTCCAGGATCAAATATCCAGGACAGATACTTGGATGTAACTTCTCTGCTGCAGATATACCATGCGATCAATATCTATATATTGGCTCAGGAACATTTCACCCACTGGGTATTGCAATAGCTACTAAACGCAAAGTCCTTTGTGCTGATCCCATGACAACATCAATAGAATGGGTAGACCCTGATAAGATTCTGCGTACCAGATGCGGAATAATAGCAAAATGCCATAGAGCAGATACATATGGTATACTCATATCTACAAAGATCGGTCAAAACAGGGCAGCACTTGCCCAAAGAATGGCCGTGCTGGCAGAGAAGTACGAAAAAAAATATATTATGATCTCACTGGATAATATCACTCCTGATGCCTTGATGCAATTTAAAATGAATGCCTTTGTTAATACTGCATGTCCCCGTATTGCTATTGATAATGCGGGTATGTTCAGTGCACCTGTACTGACGCCTGTGGAATTTGAGATAGCGCTGGGACATAAGGACTGGAATGAATATGTGTTTGATGAGATCAGGGATTAAAGTGCACAGAAAATATATTAATCATAGAGTTCTATGAAACCGTTGAGGTGATTCGGATGTCAAAATTTAAGAAAAGAGATTTGGAACGAAAAGGAGATAAAAAGCAACAGATTCTTGAGAAGAAATTGATCGATGATAATTTGGAATCACTAACCAGTTCAGAAGGGGAAGAAGCACAATATCCTGATGAGGAGTAATTCCTTTTGAAGGTTAATGTCAAGATCACCAGGGGGGAGAGTTCAAATAAATCAATAATGATCAAGGATGGAAGTACCTATAATGATGTACTTTCATCATTTAATATCAATCCTGAGACTGTTATCATCATAGTGAATAATAGACCTGTACCGGTAAATGAAAAAATATTTACCGATCATATGGAGATATTGATGATTACGTCCAGGGGTTAAAGTGAACTCAACACCTTATAATACCCCATATTGACCTTATAACCTGTCTGTTGGTAGAAAATCGTATTGCCGGTGGAAATATTCTTATTGGTGTAAAGGTTACTTGTGCCACCATGTCCCACTCCAGCATTGGCCCTGTAAAAACAGGAGTGAATCTAATCTCATGTCTTGTTTTGCATGAACCAAGAACTGCATAGAAGAATCCTGCAGTAATACCTGTATGGGATGGGTCATCCAGACCGTATATAGTATTGATCTTAAGATGTCTTAATTCTATGGTATTGACCATTTCCCAGGATAATTTTCTCATTGGTCCTACCAGACCGATGATATGTCCTATACTATCCGGACTTACGAGTCGTTTGGTTTTATTTAAAGCACGAGAAGGTATACGGTGTTTTTTTATAAAAGAGCTGATTCTTGATTTTTTAACAGCAGGTTTCGTGACTTTAGGTTCTTTTATTTTCTTTTTTCCGGGAATTTTTCCTTTTGATACCAGATCAACAATTCTACGATTTAAAAAAAATATCTCTATCTGGCTGTCCTTTAATGTATACTTTATCTTCAGTACCAGCCAGGTTACAGCCAGATTTATATGTAAAATTTCATTTGATCTACTTGATTCGGTATGGAATTTTATTGGAATTAACAGGATAGCTAATGCTAATAAGATAATAATCAATATTATTCCGACTACCAGCAGCCAAAGCATTTTACTAAATGCCGGTTAAGTCTATTCGGTATCAGTATCAGTATAAGTATCAGATCCACTTTCTTCTATACTCTCTGATGATTCCTTTTTCCTACGCGTTGTTGCTGCTTCTATTACGGATTTTGATGTTTCCAGTATTTCAGGCATAATCTCTGCAATCTGTGTGACCACACCTTTTTCTTTCATTGTGAGTAGCTTTACATCACCAGGTGTTACTACCAGAAAAGCAATTGGTAAAACGGATGCTCCGCCGCCGCCACCGCCGCCGATGCCCTTATTTGTTTCTTCACTTCCACTTTCTCCTGCACCACTACCAAAACCGAATGTGACTTTGGTGACAGGAATAATTGTAGTCCCTTCAACAGTTATATATTCCCCTACTACAGTTTTTGTAGAGATCATTTCGGCGATCTCTTCAGTAATTACTTTTATTAAATCTTCTGCTGCCATCTATAATACCTCCAATGGGGCTATCTAACAATTACTGTTCTTAATAAAATTTCCTTTTGTTTTTCAACGTATAGGAAAATATAAACGCATTTATTTTTTCAAGGCCTAATCGGCGCTCTTTTTCTAAATGTTGAATTGTCGGACAACTTCCAATAATGGTATTACAATGTTATATTTTATAGTAGTTATAATTAACTGATTGTAAAAACATTCAGGTTATTCGTTGTCAAATGTCAAAATACTATAATTTTTGAAGTGGATACGTGACAATTATTATTCATTTTTCACTCAGACTCATAAGATATGCTCTTACCAGCCGTATTTCATTATAAGAGAATTCATCACCCAATTGTTCTTTAACCGGTGATAATTTCTCACCCCCATGAATCGCTAAAGTATTAATAATAATATCTTGCTTATTTTTATCAATAAATTTATCAATATCTATTTCTTCTCCGGACGATATTAAATTTTCAAAATGTGATGCAATTGTACTTGCTGCCAGATTCCTTTTTTCTGCGATTTGCTCAATAGTAAGATCCTGATTGTGCAATTCAAGAGTCTTTTGTACAGTAGAAGTTATTGTGTTATCTTGTGGAGGAACATATGTGCTGACATATCCCGGTTTTATATCCTTTTCCCTGCAATATCCAGTAATTACCTGTAAGAATTGATCCCCGTATTTCTCCAGCTTTCTTTCACCAACACCATTTATCATACGTAAATCAGCCAAACTCTTAGGAAGTTGAGTTGCCATTGCCTTTAAACTCGAATCATGGAAAATGATATACGGTGGTATACTCTCCTCATCAGCAAGTTTCTTTCTCAGACGTTTCAGAGTTTCAAACAAACCATGATCAAAGTCCTCACTATATGATTCCTGTAATACCTGGATTTCTTCTATTGGCTTTGTTAAAATAATTATTTCGTTACTTGCTAAAGTATCACGGATTTTTTGAGTTGTTTTTAAAACAGGGTATTTATTCCCATCCGATCTAAAATAACCAAGCTGGACTAATTCCCTTATCAAAGCTTTCCATTGCTTTTTTGAGTATTCTTTACCAGTACCATGAATTGCTAATGAATCATGCTGGTTGCTGGTAATCTTTTTTCCTTTTGAACCACACAGAACATCAGCAATATGTGTAACACCATACCTTTCATTGATCTGGGAAATACAGGAAAAGATCTTTTGAGCAGCATCTGTTCCATCAATAGTATCTTTTGGATCCAAACAAACATCACAACTCCCACAATTTGATTCGTCATATTCTTCACCAAAATAATTTAATAAAATTTTTCTGCGGCAGGTTCTACTGTCACAGAAAGTAATTATATCATGTAGCTTTTGATATGCAATGTGTTTTTCATTTTCATTCTTTTTCTGGTCTATAAAAAATTCGATTTTTCGCTTATCTCCGTAACTGAAAAAAAGAATGCAATCACTTTTTTCTCCATCCCTCCCGGCTCGTCCTGTTTCCTGATAGTAGGTTTCAAGATTTTTTGGCAGATCATAATGGATCACAAAACGGATATTGGATTTGTCTATTCCCATCCCAAAAGCTATTGTTGCAACGATTATCTCAACATCATCTTTTATGAATTTCTCCTGCGTTCGGGCCCTTAGATCCGGATTTAATCCGGCATGATAAGGCAAAGCACGTAAACCTTCCTGTTGAAGTTTATCTGCCAGTATATCCGCAGATTTGCGGCTATAGCAATAAATAATCCCAGGATCTTTGTTATGGTCCGTTAGATATTGAAGTAACTGGTAATAGGCATTATTTTTTGGTTTGACCAGGTAGGTGAGATTATTACGGTTCAGACTCGCTGTATATATCTTCGGCTTGTCAAGTTTCAACTGTGTAATAATATCCTTTTGCACATCAGGTATGGCAGTTGCTGTCGTTGCAATTAAAGGTGTATCTAAAAATTGTTCCTTAAGTAATCTCAACTCGCGGTATTTAGGTCGAAAATCATGACCCCATTCAGAAATGCAGTGTGCCTCATCAACTGCAATAAGACTTATATTCAAATCCGGATCATGCAAAAAATTAAGAAAACCGGTTTGCATTAATCTTTCAGGAGCTACATAAAGAATACTGATTTTATTATTTAATATTTGTTTTTTTATCTGTTCGATTTTATTAAAACTCAGGGAACTGTTGATATAAGCTGCAGCAATTCCATTGGCTTTAAGACCATCAACCTGGTCTTTCATCAGGGCAATAAGTGGTGAAACAACGATCACTATGCCGTTTAAAAGAAGAGAAGGGATCTGGTAACATAAGGATTTTCCGCCGCCAGTCGGCATCATGACAAAAACATCATTTCTCATTAGAATATCCTTGATGATATCTTCCTGGTATGAAATAAATGAAGTGTAACCGAAATATTTTTTTAACACACCAAATGCCTGTTCCATATCTACCTGCTTTGGCTTTTGATAATCCTTAAAAACATGTACACCTGAGATCTGCAGCCAGTAAGCATCATCAAAAAGCCTTGTAAGATCAATATGAAGAAAAAGATTCATTTTTTTCAATTTTTCTTTAAGTTCGTTACAAAAGGAATCCGGGTCTTTTCCCATTTGGATCATTTGAGTATCACAATACTTCCTAAATGCACAATCCGTTACTGGTAAATGATAATTTTCTCCATCATTATCATAAAAAGATATCTGGTATTCAAATTTCCCATCTTTTTTTATTGAGTAATTGACATTCAATACTTGCTTTACTTTTATTATTCCCAATGATCTTTCTACATCTGCGGATTGTATATATCGTCCTTCATTAATATCCACTCCAAATATATCCTTCACAGAACCATCTAATATACTCTCTAAAAAAATCTTACGTTCGTCCTCAGAAAGATAACCTAATAATCTTGGTTTATAATTTGAATTTATTTCCCAGTCCTCTGTATGTGGCGACTCAGGCAAAGGAAAACGTAAGTCAACTTCAACTCGTGTAAATGGTTTAATGATATGCTTGCCATTTTCATCTAAAAGGTGACTTTTCTTAAGACCGGTGTATGATATTACAGGTCTTACTGGCTGTTTATTTTCATCAAAGCCAAATATATTGACATTAGAACCATGCATCTGGCTTAAATTAGTGATTATTATTTCTTTTTTCATGGATGTACCACATTCACATCATCCTTATATTATCTAAAGTTTATCATTATACTGACAATAATATATTAGTGGAATTGTGGAATATTATCGACTGGTGTCGTGGAGTGCATCCGATCTGTTTGGAAGAATAAGCCTCAAAGAGGAGCTGGAAACAATTAATTGTTGGAACAAAGGTCGATCTAGTGCGTTACTGGCGGCGTATCCACACTAAGCAACCATTTCCACAGCGGTATGAACCTGATACTACAATCCCCATGCTCTTCGATAGTTTCAATATCATCAGTGATTATTGTACCTTCGCTTAATTTGAATTCATTTATTGCTTCTAAAAGCCCTGCAATTTCACGCTCCCTGTTTTGTTGCGTTAAAGAACAACAAACCTGGATAACTTGAATAATGTCTGCCCCTTTTTTCACTATAAAGTCGCATTCATGCCTGGCTTTGTAATAATATATCTCATCTCCTTTTCTATGTAGTTCTAAGAACACAGTGTTTTCATATAATTTTCCCAGATCCTCGCTAAACTTGAAACCCAGGATATTGTGCAGCCCCTGATCTATTGCATAAACCTTTTTTGGGTTTACTTGCTGCTCTTTTAATGAATATGAAAATCTGTTTATAAAAAATATAAGATAGGCATCCCTTAAGTAATATGAAAACCGCTCTACACTGTCCAGACTTATACCAATAAAATTCGCTATTTTCCTAAAGGATGTAAGTGTGGAAATATTAGTTAAAAAATATTTAGCCAGACTTCTCAGCTTATCTATTTTTTTTATTTTGTATCTTTCGGCAATATCACGAAGTAGTATATCGTTAAAATATCCACGAAGTATGTCATTTTTTTCCTGTGAGAGCACAACCTGTGGGAAACCACCTGAAACAAGATATTTGCGTAGCATCTGTCTAATTATTATTCTATTTGATAAAATATCAAGCTTTGATGTTATTGACAAATTATTAAAATGTAAAAATTCCATAAATGTCAACGGATATACCTGGATATCCACATGTCTGCCTGTAAGTGCAGTACCAAGTTCCTTGCTTAATAATTTTGCAGATGATCCGGAAACGAAAATATCCGCACTACCTTTTTCGTGAAGTGCACGGACAAACCTTTCCCACCCTTTAATATTCTGTATTTCATCAAGAAATATACCTGGTTTGATTGTGGGCTGGATGATCTCTAAAAAAGCTTCATGTGCATCTATTAAGAACCTGACTGATAGATCATCAATGAATTTTGGCTCCTCAAAGTTTATATAAAGATTATTTCTTCTATCGTTTCCTTTTTCTATCAAATTGTTTATATATTGTCTCATTAATGTAGTTTTTCCGGATCGTCTGACTCCAGTGATGAAAATTACCTGTTCGGTTGTCTTTAATTTTTCAAACAGCTCAAGATATGGTTCCCTCGAAATACCTGAATCAGGACTTCTTGACCAGTAGTTCCATTCATCCAATACTTCTATTATTTTTTCTTTTTCCATATATGGTATTATGTTATTCTATAGTATAAAATATATCGGTCATTATCTCATAAAAGTGACCGATTTGATTGATACTATTTCATTTCGCGATCAGACCCGGGACCAGTGGAAGGTAGTCTCCTCCATATTTGATTCTGCCTGATGATCTATATGGGAGTAGGGTATCTCCTAGTCCATCCCCGTCCGTATCCTTTCCTTCATAGTCTGACCAGTAGTTTCCGCCAAGCCACGATCCACCTATAATGTTTTTTCCTGCGGTTTTATTGATGTTCCATGTGTTATATTCAGGGATGTCAACCGCGTTCCATTCATTGTTGAAATAGTTATTATAGATTAAGTTGTCATTTGAATAAAACAGTATGATGCCGGAAAAGTCATTAGAATCTGCAGTATTATTAATAATTGTGTTGTTGCTTGAATAAGCTAAGCAGATGCCAGCTTCGTTTGAGTTGGCAATGTTGTTAATAAGTGTATTATTGTTTGAAGAAATTAAGCTGATACCTTCATAGTTTAAACTGGCAGTGATGTTCTCTATCAGCGAATTTGTAGTGTATGCAATCATCACTCCTCCATAATTATTTGTTAGTGCCAGATCACTGATCGTAATATTCGTGGAGTATACGACACCAACGAACCCGGCATCATTCGGTACCACTTTATCTCGCTGATCGACCCAGTAATAGACCGGCTTTTTATCCACAGTATTGCTTATATCCATGTTATGGATGAAATGAGAAAGATTCATTCCGAAAATTTTGAAATTGTACATATTCTCTGACATAGTGTTGTTCGTAAGTGTGTTGTTGCTAGAAAATCGTAGGCAGATGCCGCCACTATTATTCAATGCAGTGTTGTTCCTAAGTGTATTGTTGTTAGAAGATTGCAGATAGATACCATTATAGTTTGAGCTCACGGTGATGTTCTCTATTAGCGAATTTGAGGTGTATGCAAATAACATTCCATCGGTATTTTTCGTCAGTGTCTGATCTCTGACAGTAATATTCGTGGAGTTTACAACACCAACGAAGCCAGCATCACCCGGTACCACTTTGTCTTTCTGGTCGATCCAGTAATAAATCGGTTTTTGATTCACTGTATTGCTCATGTCTATACTCTGGACATAGTGAGAAAGATTCACACCGGAAACTCTAAAGTTGTTTGTATTCCCTGATATAGTGTTGCTGGAAAGCGTATTGTTTCCAGATAATCGTAGGTAGATACCGATGTTTTTATTCGAGCTAATAATATTGTTTGTAAGCGAGTTGTTGCTCGATGAAGACAGAGAAATGCCATCGTCATTGTTCGAAA
>MZXQ01000236.1:0-2431 GCA_002926195.1 Candidatus Methanomarinus sp. HR1
CGTAGAATCTTCGCTTGAAGCTTCGAAGAAGCTGAAGATTAAAATGTGAACGGAGTGAGCATTTTCGATATATCAAGTTATACTTGATATACTATTTAAAAACCCAACCGACCACGTACAGCCCCTATTTTACCAGTACTCTGTAGATGAATATACACAAGCGGTATTACTGTTAATACAATTATCACTAAAAATGAATTAACTGCATTGATCTTTATATGAAACAGGTAATTCAAATAAAAAACACTAAGTGGAACTAATGCAATAGATAACCCAAAAGATAATGTAATTCGCTCTATCACATCAATCTCTTCCTTTTTGAAAAATGCAAAGCTCCATGCAAATCCTGGAATGAACAATACAAAAATCGAACCAAGGACCATGCGCAATAGTGATATTATATCCATATGTGATTTCACTCTCTCCTGTTAAGATTCGCACATATTATATTTAAATATAGCGTATATTCCATGTTAATCGGGCCAAAGGAAGGATTATCCCGGAAATAAATATTCCTTTCTAAATTGTCCTGCAAATTCAATAAACCTATCGTCCATTATAGCTTTTCTGCTATTCTTCAACAATTCCTGCAGGAAATAAACATTATGTATTGATGAGAGCCGCATAGCAAGAAGTTCTGATTCCTTGAACAGGTGATACAGATAAGTTCTTGAGAAGTGCCTGCAAGTATAGCAATTGCATGTTTCATCAATCGGCCTGAGATCATTACTCAGAATTGCACGCCTTAGATCAATTTGTCCGTGCCTGGTCATTACAGTCTGGTGGCGTGCATTTCTTGTAGGGAACGCACTATCAAAGATATCTATACCCAGTGATATGGAATCCAGCAGTTCTAATGGCGATCCCACACCCATTAGATACCTTGGTTTATCAGGAGGGATCATGGATATATTTGATTTAATAGTGTCGTGCATCACTTCTTTTGGTTCACCTATACTTAGTCCCCCTATACCATAGCCGTCAAATCCCATCTTAACCAGATGCTGAGCACATGCCTGCCTCATATCAGGGTATGTTCCCCCCTGCAATATAGCAAAAACCAGTTGTTTCTCATTACATCTGGCATTAAGGCATCGTTGGCCCCAGTTCACAGTCCTGCAGACAGAATCACGTATTTCATCACGAGTACTGCCCCACGGTGGACAGTCATCCAGTACCATTGCAATATCAGAACCCAGACTACCCTGTATCTCCATACATAGCTCAGGAGTATACATATACCGCTTGCCGTCCCTGGAATTCATGTAACTGATCCCATTACTGTTTAGTTTGAACTTGAATTCTTTCCGCAATATCTGGAAGCCACCACTATCAGTGAAAATTGCTCTGTCCCACCCCATAAAACTGTGAAGTCCTCCTGCGTTTTGTATCAGTTCATGTCCGGGACTAAGGTATAAATGAAAAGCATTGCTGATAATTGCCTGGGTACCCATGTCCTTTAGTTCGGTAGGTGTAAGTGTCTTCACTACAGCTTTGGTAGCTACTGGCATAAAAACAGGAGTATCTACCGTGTAATGGGCAGTGGTTAATTTTCCCACTCTGGCATCTGTAACTGCATCATCGTGAATTATCTCAAACATGGATTTATTCTTCCCGGTTCATTATAAACATAGCGTCTCCGAAACTGTAAAACCTGTATCCCTTATCTATAGCTTTTTGATATGCATCCAGTATTACCTGCCTGCCTGCATAGGCACTGATCAGCATTAATAGTGTGGATTTAGGGAGGTGGAAATTGGTGATCAATGCACCTATGGGAGTCTTGAATTTATAAGGAGGGTAGATAAATTTTTCACTCCAGCCCTGGGAAGGTTGTATCATTCCATCCTGCCAGCATGCACTTTCCAGTGCCCTGATCGTGGTAGTTCCGACCACGATGAGCCTCCCACCGCAGGCTATGACATTATTAATGGCATCAGCAGCCGCCTTATTGATTATATAATATTCTGACTCCATGACATGATCTTCAACTGTCTCTACTCTGACCGGCATGAAAGTACCAACTCCCACATGGAGTATTATGAATGCAAGTCCGATTCCGGCTGATTTGATATTATTAAGTAATGTACCGGTAAAATGCAGTCCTGCAGTGGGTGCGGCAATGGAACCTTCCTGCCTGGAATAGACAGTCTGGTATTGCATGCTGTCATTTATCGGCTTCTTAATATAGGGCGGTACTGGCATGATACCTATTTCATGCAGATGGGACATCAATGTATCTTCACACTTAAACCTGATATTATAGCGGTACCCGGTATTTGTGTTTACTCTTTCCTCTACAGTACAGGTAATTTCGTTGTTGAATTGAATAGTCTGCCCGTTTTTAACACGTCCTTTGATAAGACATTCGTAATTATTTTCTTTTTGCTGTTTGACCAGCAATACTTCCACTTTCCCTCCGGTCTCTTTA
>MZXQ01000236.1:2459-3047 GCA_002926195.1 Candidatus Methanomarinus sp. HR1
AATTCAGGCAGTTTGTTGAATGATCTGTGATATATCGTATGCTTATCTATGATCATTAACCTGGATGAATCCCTGGGGCTGGCAGGTTGTTGTGCAATCATGTGTTTTGGAAGGTGGTAGTCGAAATCCGAGAGTCTCATTCTTCTCTTGGAATAGGATTAATGGGATTAAAGATTATTGGTGGAAGACAAGTTCAGTTGAATCACAAGACAAAGGAGTTCCCAGGTCCGGATATGTTTCAAAAATACAAGATATCAGTAAACTGGATAGGATCATATGTCTTACTGGAATAAGGCGGTGTGGTAAGACTACTATACTTTATCAATATATTGATCACCTTCTCACTGTATCTGAAGTTAATAAAATTGTCTATATAAAAATAGATGATCTTATCGGAAAAATTGATAGTCTTCATGATATATTGAATGTTTATCATGAACTTACTGGTATAGATCCATTCAGGGAAGAGGTATATTTTCTATTTGATGAAATACATGTTCGTAAAGGATGGCAGTTAGAGTTAAAATATTATATGGATTCTCATGCAAAATGTAGATTCATCATCTCAGGTTCATCCAAGTCTCTCAT
>MZXQ01000043.1 GCA_002926195.1 Candidatus Methanomarinus sp. HR1
ACTTACCACAGTACCAGAAGGCAAATCCTTGTGCATCTCGGATTTTTTAAAAAGTGGTTTTTATGTTAGAAAAGAAATTTCGGCACGTTCACATTTTGATATTGTGTCTAAATTTCAACTTCACAGTTAATCATATACATCAATATTATTTATACGTTTCTATTGATAGAAATATAGTTCTTTTGAGATTTAGATTGCTTATTTAAAAGGCATGTTTATACATATATATAGATGTGATATATCCATAAACAGCAATTCACGTTATGGCTGTAAACGCATACAAGCAAAGGCATGATAACATATCATTTCGTATACATTTTATGATATTGCCTGCTTATACTCGACACGTCACAAGGCAAGTCAGAAAACCTAAGTCTTATAAAGATAGAAGTTATGATTATTTACGAAAGGAGAAAATTAGCCAGGATTACACACAACCAATCATTTGAAAAGAAGAGGTATTGGTATAACCGATCTGAGGAATATTATGAACCACCGCAATTTGACCGGATTATAACCATTCATAATGAATTTATTATACCGTCAGGGTGATAAATCCAACATATGTTTACAAAGGAGGAAGATCTCTTGGATAAAGAAATCAATAACTGGATAATAAATAAACGCCGCGAGTTTCATAGAATACCTGAGCTAAGTTTCCATGAATTCAAGACCCAACAGATCATAATAAAAACATTAAAACAGATAGGACTTGAAGGTATACCCATTGCAAATACAGGAGTTATTGCCACCATTAACGGCAAGAGCAAAGGACATACCATAGCCCTTCGTACAGATATGGACGGGCTTGAGGTAAATGAAGAAAAAACAGTATTGAATAGTGATTATATTTCACAACATCCTGGTTTCATGCACGCATGCGGACATGACGCTCATATGGCAATGCTGCTGGGTGCTGCCAGACTACTTATGATGCGTAGAGATGATTTTTCAGGTTCAGTTCGGTTATTATTTCAGCCAGCAGAAGAAAAGCCCCCGGGTGGTGCACTGGAAATGATAAAAAACGGTGCTCTTGAAGGAGTGGATGCGATAATAGGACAGCATATTATCGGGACCATTAATTCAGGTGAGATCGAATTCAGACCTGGCACGTTAATGGCCGCAGCCAATGTAATGACTATAACCATTACCGGTAAAGACGGACATCACTTAAATCCAGAGTTGTGTATTGATCCTATATCCATGGCTTCAAAGTTTATCGGATGCATCCGCCAGGAGATAACTAAAAAGATACCCCGAGACCAGTTTATCATAGGGTTTGGCAAGATATCAGGTGGTTCCCAGTTTAACAGAACACCGGCAGAAGTTGAAATATTAGGCAGTTTTCGTACCTTTAACAACCATCATACCATTATTATCAAGGATACTATAAAGCAGACACTTGATGAAATTATGAATGATAATAAGAATGAGGATTTACCAGGACTACCGGTATATAATCTGGATATATTGCATGGTTATCCCATACTGGTCAATGACCCGGTATTCTTAAAGAGAGTATTTGATGTATTAAATAGTCATTTTCCATCTGTAAGTGATGATATGGATCCTTTTTTCGGTGCAGAGGATTTTGCTTATTATCTGCAGAAAGTACCAGGCATATATATCTGTCTGGGAACAAGAAATGAAGAAAAAAATCTGATCGAAGGTAACCATTCCTGCAAATTTGACATAGATGAAGATATCTTAATTCAGGGTGCTGAATTGCTAACGATAATTGCACTTGATTTCTTGAATAATCCGGGAGAATATCTGTCGTGAATATTGAAAGATTCTCAGATGCAAGATATGAAGAAGTAAAACAATTAGTACTGGGAGTGCTTGAAGAAAAAGGATTTGAGTATGATCCTGTAAAAGATTATGATCTGGATGATATCACCAAATATTATCATGACAATGGTGGAATGTTCTTTACAGGGTCAGTAGATAGGAAAATAATAGGAACAAGTGCGGTTCGTAAAATTGATAGTGAACGGTGTGAAATAAAACGTATCTACGTTTGTAAAGAATATAGACGCCGCGGTTATGGCAGAGAATTATTCCTGCATGCCCTTGATTTTGCTAAAGATCATTATCTTCATATTACTTTAATGACTGATAGGTCACTGACAGAAGCTATAGCTTTATATAAAAAGTATGGTTTCTCAGTCGTCAGGACCGATTCATTACAAAAGCCTTATATTCTAATGTCACACAGTAAATAAACTAATACAATATAGGTGATTGGATGTTAAGTGTCAATGAAAAAGGGCTTGAAATTGCCGAAGAAATGATGGATTGGAGTGAAGAACTGAAGGTCAAGACAATTGAACTTAAAAATGGTTCTAAAGTTATTGATTGTGGTGTGAACGAAAGCGGAAGTTATGACGCTGGATTAATGTTTACTGATATTTGTATGGGAGGTCTGGCTACTACCAGTATAAGCGTTCAGAAGGTTAGTGAAATCCCACTGGCTTTTATTGATGTGACTACTGACCACCCTTCAATTGCATGTCTGGGTGCGCAAAAAGCAGGCTGGCAGGTACAGGTAGATAAATTTTTTGCCATGGGATCCGGTCCTGGTCGTGCACTGGCATTAAAGCCGAAACATACCTTTGATCGAATACAGTACGAAGATGAATTCGATTATTGTGTAATAGCTCTTGAATCTAATGCTATACCGGATGAAAAAGTCATGCAACACATCGCAGATGAGTGCAAAGTAGATGTTGAAAAGACTATTGCACTGGTAGCACCTACTGCAAGTATAGTAGGCTCGGTCCAGGTATCAGGCAGAGTAGTAGAGACAGGTATTTTCAAACTCAACGAACTGGGATTCGATACTACCCAGGTTGTTTGCGGTACTGGTACTGCACCTATTGCACCTGTAGTTGAAAATGACTTAAAAGCCATGGGTTCAACCAATGATAGTGTTATTTATTACGGTTCCATCGCATTGACCACGCGCGGATTTGATGAAGAACTGTTCAAACGGGTTCCATCCGTTACCTCCTCAGATTACGGTAAACCATTCTTTAAGACATTTAAAGATGCTGGATATGACTTCTACAAGATAGATGCAAATATATTTGCACCAGCGGAATTAACAGTAAACGATCTGGATAATGGTAAAACATACCATTCAGGTCACCTGAATTCCGAGGTCATACTGGAATCATATGGCATTAGTGGGATTTAAATCCCACAATTTTTTTTATTTTTTCAATTTTTTTATGGTAGAATCGGCATATATCAGTGAGATTTTTAATTCCATACAGGGAGAGGGAATATTTACTGGTATACGTCAGGTATTTATCAGGTTTCAAGGCTGCCCGTTACATTGTATCTACTGTGATACACCAGTTTCAAGAACTCAAACAGTAGATATGTGCAAGGTGGAGTATACTCCGTGTACAGGTGAGTTCCGGAGCATTCCAAATCCGGTAGATATTGCCACATTAACTGAAATTATAGAAAATATCTGGTCAGCAGGTACAGGACATCTATCCCTGACCGGAGGTGAACCGCTGATATATGCAGATTTTATTGATGAGCTCTTCAGGGAAGTAGATTATCCTTTATACCTTGAGACCAGCGGATGCAATCCGGAGCAAGCACGAAAGCTGCAATATATAATAGATATTGCATCATGTGATGTCAAACTGCCTGAGCATAATGCAACATCTGATTATGACTCCCTGTTTGAATCCGAATTAGAAACCATAAGGATATTCTATGAAGCTGGTGCTGTAACTTTTCTAAAAGTAGTAGTTTCAAGGACGACAAAAAAAAAGGCATTAGTGGCAATTGCCAAAAAAGTTTCTGATCTGGATGATACTATTCCACTGGTAATACAACCGGTAACTCCTGGTTATGGTCTTGATTATCCACTACCGGAGCAATTGATGGAATTGATGGATGCAGCAGGGGAATATTTAGTGGATATTCGTGCTGTGCCGCAAATACATAAGATGATGGGATTGCTGTAAGAACAAAATCCTCCCTAGCGCTCGGATTTTACTTTCTCCATTACTTTTATATCTGAAATAACAGTTGAAGGATAATTGCCTGTTTCATCTTTTTCAGCCGATTTAACCATATCCCATATTGTTAGTAGTGCTACTGCCGTACCATGCAGGGCTTCCATCTCAACACCGGTCCGCCCTACTGATTTGACCTCTATATATGCATATATTCTATCATCAGCTATGTTAAAATTAACATCTATATGGGTAATAGGTATCTGGTGGCACATAGGAATAATATCCCATGTACGCTTCACAGCCTGTACAGCAGCGATCCTTGCAGTAGACAGGACATTTCCTTTTTTAACTGAATTGTTCTTGATCGCCTCGATCGTAGCAGGTTTAAGGTGGATATATCCTGATGCAGTAGCTCGCCTGATCGAATCCTCTTTCTGGCTGATATCCACCATTCTGGAGCGACCGTTGTGTAAATGGGTAAATATCTCTTTCATGTTCTTCCTGCTGTTGTTGCTGTTATTTTCATTGCATCTTCCCGGTTCGGTTGATCCTGGTGATCTTACCATCGCAGATCAGGTCCTCAGGCCCTTTTAGTAATGTGACCACACCATTTTCAAATGAGAAAGCATTCACTAAATCTATGCGTTGTTCACGATCCAGCGGTACTTCAGTACCACTAAGCATCTTGAACTCTGCTGCATGGGGAGTGATGATCATTTCACATCCGTACTGGTTCAGTGGTGTTTCAAGGGCAGCCAGCCCATCAGCATCAATAACTGCTTTTTTACATAGCGGTAGTATTTCTCGCACTGTTCGCATAGTTTCCTCGTCTCTACCCAGTCCCATTCCTATTACTATTACATCATGGGATTCGATCAGTTCCTGTAATAATAGTATGTCCTTGAGTACAAGGCGTTTTTTTTCAAGTTTTCGTACGATAAGATCGGGCGAGAAGGATGCTACGATCCCGGTAACATTTTTGGGTGTTGCTACAGTTACTATATCTGCCCCACAACGCATAGCTGCGAGTGCACTTAAAGCTGGTGCACCACTATATGCGCCTCCTCCGATGATCAATACACGTCCTGCATCACCTTTATGGCTGTGGATTGAGCGTCCGCTGACCAGTTTTACATCACCCGGTCCTATTAACTGTTGGGCTTTATCCGGAATGCCAATATCTGCTATGGCAATCTCACCTGCATACTTCTCAGCACCGATCTTGAGAATACCTGGCTTCGGAAGATGAAAAGTTACTGTTACTTTGGCTTTTACTGCCTTGTTAAATTCACCTCCATCCGGGTCCAGACCTGAAGGAACATCTACACAGACCACTTTTGCCTGTGATTTATTGATCAGGTCAATTGCAGTATTTTCAGGTTCCCGTATATCACCTTTGATGCCTGTACCGAAAATGGCATCTACGATCACATCACACTCTGAAAAAAATTCAGGTTTTAATCCTGTTGTGTCGGTAACTTCGATAACCGGAATATCAAAGTTCTTGAGAATAGATAGATTTTGTGCAGCTTCGGGAGTCTTGATCTCACTTTTTTTTCCTAAAAGCACAACAGTTACCTGGTAATCTACCAGATGTCTGGCAGCAACAAATCCATCACCGCCGTTATTCCCACGACCAGCCACGATCAATACACGGTTCCTGGTCGGAAGGTGCATAACCTCTGAAGCTACTGCACAACCGGCATTTTCCATTAATTGAAGCGGTATAAGTCCGAAATGTGCACAGTTAGTATCTACTGCATCCATTTGTCTTGATGTGATAGTTTTCATGAATATGATTCCTCGCATTTAATTCTTACTACTGCAATTGGTCATAATTATTAAAATAACCTTTAAATTCTTTTATATTTTTCTTATCAATTGTCACTCTGGCAGATGGATTATCTTTCGGATCAAGTTCGTTGAGTTTAACAAATTCATTTGAAGGAATGATCCAGACATCATCACTTTTAAAGAAATAACATGCAATATAGCTATTGTCCTTATCGCTTAAGTATGATAAGGGAATATCAAAATTTTTTCCCTCTTTCGGGACCCGGGTTATAACCTGGATTTCTTTAGTGTCAGAGCTATTTGTTTGTATAATGATATCCACTCCTTTGGTATCAATAGATGGAGCAAATACTTCAAGACCTCTCTGTGCACATTCGAAGAGGACTCTTTTGGTTCCGTATTTTTTTATTAATTCAGAATCTTTTCCCATGTTTTTAACCTCATAGTAAATATTATGTGGATTACTTATATGTGTTTAGTTCCGAATCGTTTTCTTTTTTTGTATATATTTATGATTCCTTCTACTTTTTTCGCCTTTTCAATAGAATCACAGTTGTAATAATAATCAGTATAACAACAATTCCACCAATGATCAAGAAGGTCATTCCCGAAGCAACCTCCAGAGTAAGATCCTTATCCAGACTGTTTCCAAGTACATTTTCACGCTCACCAAAGGAAATATGCACTAAAACAGTAGGATTGTCTGCAATATCCGCATCGGTCATATCGATCCTTTTAGATGTAGATGCGCTTTTTCCAGCTTCCAGGTACTCAGGATCATCAACAAGCCTGGACGATTGCTCTCGCCCGTTGATACGCAGTTTAACATCAGGGCAGACATAGCACGCTACATCTCCTGTATTGGTGACAGTTACTGACAGACGTTGAGTGTTTTTATTATACTGTATCTTAGTTACATCTATGCTTGATCGATCCTCAAAACTGATCAGGCCAACATTAAGCGTTTGCTGCAGTAATCTATTCAATGATCCGGTGGATTCTCCAAAAACCGCATATACATCAGCCGTAATGTTCGCTGTCTCAAGTGATGGGTGCGCTGCCAGTTCAGGGCAGTCATATGAAACTCCAAACGTATCTCCTTCGAAAATAAGGATCGGCTCCTCATCTCCAACCGCTGCAACCTGTGTACCGCTAATGAATACACTTACAGAGGATTTGGAGAATATATCGACATTCGCATCGTTTTTATAGACAACTTCAAGTTCTCCGGTGCCCTGATTATAGTCCACAGAGACAACAGACGTAACAAGTTCGTATTTCGGTAGCGGGAATTCATCTAGCGCCTCAACCAGGCTAAAACTGTCACCTCCACCTCCGGTTCTTCCCTGTCCGAACTTGATAAAGACGTGCATATCGGTGCGTGCTGTTATCATGCTTGCGGCATCGGTCAGGGCATTGCCTATGACTACGCCGGTCTCGATTCCGCTCCCATTCAGATAGTTGACCGTCTGTTCGGGAATGACGTTTGTGCCGATGAACAGTACCGGCTCTCTTCCTGACATGATCTCGTTCTCGATGAACTCTCCATTCGTAAAGATAATCTGGCTGGCCTTTGATATATTCTGGTATTTCTCAACGATTGCGATGTTGTTATCGAACCTGTCACCATAATCGATAATCTCTGGATTGTATATGCTTAATGATTCAGTTACCTGCCGGTCCACACGGCCGTAGATCAATAGATCGTCAACAGTTCGCCCATTGAGAAAACCGGATATCTCATCGATGTTCTCATGATCAACAAACAAGACCCATGACCTGCTTTTGACAGCATAAGGTGCAACAGAGATCGCGTTATACCCATAAGAATCATCCAGTACGATAAAGTTCGTTACATCAGGGAGTTCTCCTATGAAATGCAGGTTTGCTTCTACTCCACCAGGAGACTTGTAGGTCTCTGAAACTACAAATCCCTCGGTGATCAGTGTCCCTTCGTAATTTACAAAGAACGGTGACGTTTCGGACTCAACAAGCAGGATGTCAGGATCCCTGTCAAGATAATTCGGCAGAGCGGTTGCATGTGGAGCGTCTGTGATGAATTGGGAAGGCATCCCACGTATGTTTGCATAGATTATGGAAGAATACACATCCCTCCAGTCACCAGAGTTAATAACTACCTGTTCTCCCTCTGCGCACGCAGTTGGCATGGACACGATGATACATACCATAAGTAATATATATTTCAATTGTTGGTTTAGACGTCTACCCACACTAAAACTCCTCTTTTCCATATGTGGTGCACTCATATAAAAAGATTACTGTATGATGAAGCTGTCACGTCTTCTTATCATTGCGTGATCTCCATAATAAGATCAGGAAGATGCCAGCACCAATAGCGAGCAGGATTATCCAGATGAAATATGACCATTTTTCTCGCTCAGGTTTTTCCTCCGGTCTGTCTCCCAGGTCGCTGCTGCCGATGGCGTCGGCATCTCCGCCTCTGCCAAGATCGTCTACGGGAGCGGGAACAGCCGTGCTTGTTGGTGTCACAGACGGTACTGACAGATATGGGCCGCCACCACTACCGGAGTGAATGGCTGCTGGTGGTCGAGCAACGATTGTGAAGACAGAGAAATGGTCGAATGTCGCACGGAATGTGACCCGGTCACCGGTTATATCGATAGACTCCGGTGTCATGGTTATATCGTCTTCCAGTTCGCCTGTTGTCTCGTTGATCTCAAAGAGCACGACATTGCCCGGATCCCCTCTTGCCACGGTATCGAACCAATCCTTGTTCAAGGTTATGCTGATCGGCACTTCCATGACCTCTGAGCTGATGAGGTCCGTTATCGAGAGTTGTGCATAGACTAAGATCGGGGTGTTGTCAGCAATTGCAGAAGTATCAGCTCCGAAATAGGCAGCAATCGTCTCTTTCAGTCGGGAGGTGTCAGAAACATTCATGCATTCGAGATCTCTGTATCGTTCTACCAGTGTTGTCTTAAAGGAGAGATATCTGTAGGGTGTAACCGTCCCCTGAAAATCAACATCGAGGTCTACGGAAGCAGTTCCAACATCGGTCTTTGACGTTACATATTCTTCCGTAGGCGTGTTCAGTCTTATCTTGCTTATGTTTCCTATAACAGTATCGACAACTGCGATAGCATCATCTTTAAGCGTTGCATCGAGACTGCCGCCTGTCACGGGTACGGATATTACCAGACCCGCTGTTGCATTGCCAGCGATTATGCTCGCATTCTCCTGGGTTGTATCGATGCTTACAATACCGTCTTTGATCGCTACCGTTGCATTAGCCACACTGATTCCTGTTCCCAGTACCGTTACTGGAACATTTTCCAGTGTCCCGTTATATCTGGCTTCGGCAGTTCTTATGAATTGGACATGGACGGTATCGTGTATGTAGGGATTGTCTGTGATGGTTCCTTCCACGACCGCGGTTCCCGGGGAAGTTGAAGAGGTCAGGATGGTGGTTGTGGTGCCATTTGCATTTATTGCCGTCAGTGGAGTTATGTCTCCAAGTGTTGTGGCGAATTTATTCTTGGTCCAATTTACCATTCTACCAGACTTATCCGTGACGATAGCGGTTATTGTTGAGGTCTCGATCCCATCCGCTTCGATGATACCCGGGGATGCACTCAGAGAGATCGCATATGGCTCGATCAGTAGTATTTCTGGAATATGGTACATCTGGTATGTCATCGGACTTATCGGATTGTTCGGAAGTATGAACTGGAAGTTGCAGGGCATCGAGTTGTAACAAGTTGCATTCTCGATGATAGGAACTATGA
>MZXQ01000042.1 GCA_002926195.1 Candidatus Methanomarinus sp. HR1
AGTTGAGACATTCCAGCATCTGGTTTCACTACTGCCTGCCGGGATATTTCCAATAACAACAGGACTTGAAATATTCATATCCCATGTATTATTGCTAAAATAGTCCATACGGGCTTGAACCTGGCTAAAATCACTGTTCCCTGTATTGTTAATCGTAACATTGATCAGAATATTAGATTGAATATTCTGTGAAGGTGTTGTGATCACGACTGATAAGGAATTCACAGGAGGATTAACAGGAAGCACTTTTTCTGAAGATATTTTTATACTGGTACCATATATCCTGAGGGTTCTGTTTATACTGGCTGTTACGTTATCAGAAGTAATAGACTCAATATTAAACCCCTGCTTTTCCAGATAATGAGCCCAGCCACCGGCATATTGACTGTTGATAGTGATTGTTACATTTTTTGAATCCTTATATATAAAAGACTCAGTAAAGTTATTTTGCTGGATGATACGTACTATACCCTCACCCCCTACTGAAAAAGCGGGACCGTCTAATTGAACTAAGTTAATAACCGTTGTCTGTCCATCAGTATAGATAAGCGGCTCACTGATCACTATTGATCCGGTTCCGTAGCTTGACAGCAGTGCACCATTCTCCAAACATACTTTACGGTCCTTAATATCATATTCAATGCTACCTGCATTGTATGAAATGTTAGGACTACCATCAAAAATTATAGATATATTTGTACTATCAGGATCAAAACTCATATGCGCATTAGCAATATTCAGATCTCTTGTCTTGATAGTAGACCTGCCTGATGCTATATCATTTGTATCGCTATGTAGTAAGGTAAATGATTGCTCCATATTTGAGAAATATATTTCATCTTTTGTTTCATTCAATATGGGCTGGGCGAATAATGATATAGCTGCAAGTGATACGATCATGATTGACAGGACCAACATGAAACCTACGATATCTGAGACCGCATTATCTGTATCAATTAAAGCTTTAATGGTCATACCACCTTTATTTTGTTACGAACCGTATCCCATGATCGGTAGTGCCACTGTAGATTTCTCCGATAACACCTACCCCACTGTGCCCTATTCCATTGATCGGGACAACCACCCTGTTGTTAGAGTCCAGTGATGAAACGATGATCTCCTGGTCCCCACTGCTCCCTACCATTTCGATCTTATATCTTTCATTAGCGATCTTATTTGGAATATCAAATTTTGTATCAATACTTCCGTTTATTGGTGAAATTATATAGATATCCACCATCTTGGTACTGATCTCATTACCAATATCATTGTAAACCGATTCGGTCACAATGGCTTTGGGAGTATCACAGAAGATCGAATTTAATGAGAGCATAAGTATTGAAAAAAAGGTAATTCCTATTGAAACAGTAAGGATATATCCTAATGTAGTTGAGACAGCTTTTTCATCAAATATCTGATAGTTTCTCATTTATTCATCTCACCATTATATTTATACTAAACCTGTTTCTGAAAATGTAGTCGTCCCATCAATAAATTCAACCAATAAAGCGTTAGCAGTCCCGTTTGTAGTATTAACAACAGTGATATTCACATGTTCGCCATGCATCAGATACAGGGTATCAAGGTTTTCAAGGTACTGCGACATAGTATCATCAAATTCAGTAGAATTCGTATTATTATTAAGATTGAGCCTGATGGCTTCCTTAAATGTCTCACTTCGCATCTCAAGGATATCGTGCTTGGGAAAGTCCTGTTCTGCCTGTGCTGATTGGTGAGACGAAATCATGGCCTGGTTGAGAAGTATTGCAAGTCCTATTACTACCATTGATACCATAAAACCTGATAATAATAACCATTGAGCGTTTTTGTCATCAGATAGGCTTATGTGTACCACAGTGTACACCTCACCTGGACTATATTATACAGCAGTGATTCATCATGATCAGTATCAGGAATAGTATTATTTTTATGAATTTCAATATCACTGCTCATGTTACTGTATTCGTCATATAATGTTACTAACTGGAATACTATAATTGAATTATCAGGTGGAATGCCGTGATATATTACCGGTTTTTCGATAACACACCCATCATAGGCATATAACAGATCAACATTGTACAACACATTATCAGGCATTATTTTACTCAGATTATTATCAAGTTCCTCAAGTGACGGTGAAACTGGAATTTGCGCTCCTGCCTCAATACCATCCCAACCTGCTATATATTTCTTTAACTGGCTGCTAGAATTAGAATCTTCCTGGTCCAGCATTATCAGGGCATCATGACCGTATAACTGCAATTGTGAATTAATAAATTGTCCTGACTGTGGCATGGTTATAGCAGCGGATTTGGACACGAACAGTATGGCAAAGATCATAAGTAAAGCCGCAGCCAGACCTTCAAGGGTATTCATCTGTGCATCTGTCGAATGTATTAGCTTCATTATTACCACACCTGAACAATGAGCTTTGCTGCTAATTTATCTCCTACGAGGTCTCCTGCGTGGGAGGAATAGCAGTATCCAATTGTATTATTAAATGCAATATTTATGTTATGCAATGAATCGTCATATTTGTTTAACTCCTCAGACAGATCAAATATAACAGGCATATCAGATGTCGGATACGTTGTTGTATTCATTTGATAAATAGTACTTGTACCATTTGTCACATTTATACTAATAGTTGGAGAGTTTGCTGGAGTATATCCACTTTCAATACAAATTCGATAAGCGCTTATAGGAAGCTTAACCATATCAGTTACTGTTCTACTGTTATTAAAATCAGTCCTGTTATAAGTATGTGGCAAGTCATACATTCCAAACGATACTATCCTCTCAACTTTCTCAACATCTATATTTGTCTGTGGAGAATAACCAATCTGAAAAATTGGCGTCCTGTTCATATCTGACGATGTAATTCCATCAAACCGTACTAAAGAGATATTATA
>MZXQ01000235.1:0-171 GCA_002926195.1 Candidatus Methanomarinus sp. HR1
GGTAGTTGCACGAACTTCACAGTCGGAGGACGCAGAAACGGAGACGAAGGCGTTGCGTTTGATGGTTGGGTCGATGAAGTAAAAGTCTATAATCGGACGTTATCCGGTGATGAGGTCTGGCGTATGTATATTCGCAGCAAGTACGCGGCGAACGCACCGACCGCCGCACTC
>MZXQ01000235.1:285-1237 GCA_002926195.1 Candidatus Methanomarinus sp. HR1
ACGGTCTACGCCTACAACACATCAGGAGTTGGCACATTATCGACAGGTAGCATAAGCCAGAATACACAGATATCTGCCCCTACTTGGTTGAGTGGTTGGTTGTATAGAATGCCGATAGAAATCAACAATACAGGTAATGTTCTAACATATTATCAGTACAATTTTACTGTAGATTCTGCAAGTTTGGTAGCTGCTGGTAAAATGAATGCTAATGGTAGCGATTGTAGGATAACATCGGATGATAATTATACACTACAACCTTTCTGGAATGAAACTTCTTGGAATAATAGTTCTACTATGATATGGGTCAATGCTTCTACACTTGTAAATGTAACCAATACTACTCATTATATGTATTATGGTAATAGCATGGCAAATGATATCAGTAATGGTAACAATACTTTTGATTTCTTTGATAATTTCGAAGACCTGGTTGGTTGGTCTGATGTGTTGTTCTTTAGTGGTAACAATTATTCTACATCTACTATTGTGAACAACCATCTTCATATTGCTGTCATAACAAATGATAATAGAGTTGGCGCATGTACTGATTGTGGTGTTTTATCACAAGGTCAGAGAATTGAAGCAAAAGTAGATAGTAGAATAGCGACAGCAGATATAAATACTGAACTATATCATAGTTATGGGAATTTGTATGAAAATGATCCTTGTGTTGGTTCTACCCCTGATTATGAAGTATGGGGAATGATTGGTGGAAATGGATTTAATATATATGATACTGCTAATGCAGATGATGTACCCACATATCCATACATTGAATATAGAAGTAATGACCATCTTCATTTTGGTTCAAGAGAATTACCAAACAGAATTAGTGTAGATTCTAATTGGGACGACTATAATTATAGGTGGGGAGTATATTCAAATCATATTGGAACACTTGATGTCGATTGGGTATTTGTGAGACAATTTAATGCAACTGAGCCTTCTA
>MZXQ01000235.1:1286-1595 GCA_002926195.1 Candidatus Methanomarinus sp. HR1
ACGGATAGTTATAATGTATCACAAAACGGAACCTGGGATAACACAAGTTCCAATACATATCGAAATGATACTATAAGTGCAGGTAGTTATAGTGAAATAATAATATACGCTTATAATAATACTAATGGTTTATCGAGTGGATATTTGAGTGATAATGTATCTGTTTCTGCGATAGCTATAATAAATAGTTTTACACCGAATGCTACATTAGAAATTCAGGATGAACAAGGTGCAAACTACAAACAGAGTTATCCATATCTCCAAAAATCCAGAACTCTAAATACTTCTGCTACCCTGTCTTCAACTGAT
>MZXQ01000234.1:0-3437 GCA_002926195.1 Candidatus Methanomarinus sp. HR1
AGCCTCAGTCAATAAAATCCGACAAAAGGGCGGATTTTGTTCTTCAGACCTTTTTCAAGACTTCTTTTATACCCTCGACTGCTTCCGGATTGGCCAGAGTAGATAGATCACCTACATCATGTGTGATAATAGCTGATCGAACTACCCTTCGCATGATCTTACCGCTACGGGTCTTAGGGAGATCATCGACGAAATAAAGATAATCCGGTCTGGCGATCTTTCCTATTTCCCTGGCTACATGCTTTCTTAATTCCTGTTTCAATCCTTCACCTTGTTCCACTCCTATCTTCAGTACAACAAATGCAGCTATACTTTCGCCTTTAATATCATCGGGACGGCCTACGACTGCTGCTTCGCTAACATAGGAATGACTCACCAATGCGGATTCCACTTCAGAATTGCCTATTCGATGACCGGATACATTCAGGACATCATCGCCCCTACCCTGTACCCAAAAATATCCTTCACTGTCTACCCTGGCAATATCACCACTGATAAACATCCCGGCTTCGTCCCAGTAATGTTCAATATACCGCTCAGGCTCATTATAGAGAGTACATAACATGGAGGGGTAGGGTGTAGTGAGAACAAGATCCCCGCCTTTATCTATAACAGGATTCTTATCATGGTCCTGCACCTGTGCATTGAAACCAGGAAGTGGTAATGAGGCAGACCCTGGTTTTGTTGGTGATATGGGGAGTGGGGATATAGTGATACACCCGGTTTCGGTCTGCCACCAGGTATCCATTATAGGACATTTGGAGTTTCCAATATGAGTATAGTACCACATCCATGCTTCAGGATTAATGGGCTCTCCTACACTTCCTAACAGGCGGAGGTTGGACATATCATCTTTTTTAGTCCATTCATCACCAAAGCGCATATGCATGCGTATAGCAGTTGGTGAAATATAAAATACCGTGACTTTATGACGTGCGATCATCTCCCATATCCTGTTAGGTTTCGGATAGGCTGGTGCACCTTCATATAGTACTGAAGTAACTCCCAGTATCAGCGGTGCATATACAATATAACTATGACCTGTGATCCAGCCAATATCAGCAGCACACCACCATATATCTTCAGGTTTCAGATCAAATACCCATTTAAGGGTTTGTGATACACCCACAGCATAGCCCCCATGGACATGTTCTACCCCTTTTGGTTTGCCTGTTGTACCTGATGTATATAGTAAAAAAAGCGGATCTGATGAGTCCATGATCTCAGTCTTGCATTCGGTTGACTGGNNGGATACGTCACAGTGCGACCAGTCATATACAATGACATTTTCAATACCAGTACCTTCAACAGCCTCATCAGCCTGTTCTTTTAAGTTGATGATCTTTCCTTTTCTCCAGAACCCGTCAGCAGTAATTAAAATCTTAGCGCCGGAATCTATGATGCGGTCCTTTAATGCATGAGCACTAAATCCTGAGAACACCACATTGTGCACTGCACCTATTTTGGCACATGCCAGCATGGATGTGGGCAGGGCAGGTATCATGGGTAAATAAATCGCTACTCTATCTCCTTTGCCTACACCCAGTTCCTTGAGTGCATTGGCCAGTCTGTTGACATCCTTATACAGGTCACTGTAGGTAATATTAGTAACACTGCCGTCTTCCATCTCAAAGATATAAGCAATTTTATCTTTAACAGATGTTTTCATATGACGGTCAAGAGCGTCGTGTACTATATTGTATCCTGCATTGGTAAACCAGCGATAGAATGGTTTATTGGAATCATCCAATATCTTATCATAAGGGCTGTACCATTCTACCAAGTCCTTTTCTACTTCACCCCAGAACCATTCAATATCCTGACTGCGCTGGTAAAGCGTTTCAAGATCCGGGATATCATGGGCATCCATCCATTGTTTAATATTACTGTTCTCTATAATAGATTTTGATGGGTAAAATTTCCTGTTCTCATCTAATAGTACTTCTACACCTGTCATATTACATACCTCTGCCTGAAACTATATTGATTTATGAGAGGATAAATATTTCATAGTAGGGGTATAGNNGTAAGGGAAGATCGTCATGGTGACACCACTTTCAAAAAACTCTGGCCCTGGTGACAGCATGAAAGCTAAATCCTTACATCCATCCGGGCAATTGATACATCTCTGCATCGGAAGACTCGCAACAACAAGAAATATCCGGATGAAAATATCAAAAACGAGCTTAACCAGTTAAAAACTTTGATATTCCAAATAATTATGAAAAATAAGCCTATTGGTGATGTAACTTTAGAAGAAATAATCAAAATGATGAAAAAAAGAAAAATTAATATACTTTTTGTATACCAATAAATAGAGTCACTTTTTTTTATAGATGATTATTTTTCATTGGTAATTATCTATAAGTCTAATATTATTATAAAAACGATTTTTTTGTATTTTTGTGATAAAATTATATAGGTCACTTTTATAAAACGGCATTTTTAAATTGATATTGTAAAATAAATTAAATTGTTCTGTTATGTGTTTGTTTTTTCGTTTGTTATATACGGTATAGGAATATGCACATTTGTAAGTGCAAAGGTATCATTTAATGGAATAAAATATATTTATACACATAGGCTTATAATAATTGCATAAAATTTAAGCCACTAAATGGGATATAGCTACGTAAGCTGTCCACTTTTTTCCACAACAATTCAAATTTATGTACATAATCATAAATCTATTTTTTATTAAAATTTAGATTTATTAAATAAAACATATATAACTATCATAGAAGTTAAAAATATAAAAAAATGTATATCGATATATCGATAAATTTAAGTATGATGCTTTTATAATTTTGTAATAATCTAATATGCATAAGGTTTACCTACAATAGTAGTATGGTGTGTGCATCAATGATAGTATTGAAAAAATAAAGAGGAAAGGTAATATGAAAACTAAATATTTAATATTGATTAGTCTACTCCTAATTTTAGGGATAGCTATTCCAATGGTATCGGCTCAAGACTATTTTATATACAGTCAATTGAATACAGAAACGTCAAATAGTTATGGTGTTGATGGATATGTTGGAGAAGATGGAATTAGTAGAATAATTTTCTATAGTAGTAGTACTGCCTATATCTGGAAAGTTACTATTCCTGAAGGAACAGACCCCAACACACATCCTGACAATCCTGAGGCAACCGGAAATATTGCCACAAGAACATTTGAATTTGAAAAATCTTTTGAACTTGGGGTGAGTCCTGGACATGAGTCTGAGTTCTATGTGGATGAAGAAAATAATGTGATATATCTTGGTGCTTCTGTAGGAATAAGAAAGTATGTTTACGATTCAGTTTTGGAGAACTATGTTTATGACTCTACAGTAGCTCCGTCTGCACCTGTGGAAGAAGGATACTACACACAAAGCCTTGCCTACAATCCAAGCACTAATACATGGTATGCTGGATCAATCGCTTGGAAT
>MZXQ01000234.1:3543-3947 GCA_002926195.1 Candidatus Methanomarinus sp. HR1
GCTGATTATGTAGGTGATTACATTAAACAGTACACTACTGATGGAACTCTCGTCGAAACATTCTTTCACCAACCTCTTAGTCACGAACTCGAAGGCATGGGCTTTGGAGCCTTAAAGCATTTCTGGGTGGGTTCGCACGGATCTATCATCACGGAGTTTGGCGGTGGTCCCTTACAGTTAGCAGTAGAGGGAATACCAGATCAATGTGTACAACTTGGAGGGATATTTAATACATTCGACTTGGACGACTACACCATAGGGACTCCTCCATTTACTTGGATATACTCTGAAAATGCTGATCTTGTTGTTAGCATCGACACGAATAATGTGGTTACAGTCACTTATCCTACTGGATGGACCGGAAGTGAAACAATTATATTCACCGTGACTGATACGAATGGAAA
>MZXQ01000233.1 GCA_002926195.1 Candidatus Methanomarinus sp. HR1
AAGAGGAACAATAATGAAACCAATGAGAAGTGGTTTTGATTCGATCCGCAAATATCTGGGCTCAAAAAAAGAAAAGGGAAGAAGACAGATTGCCCTGCTGGTAGACGGACCCAATATGCTTAGAAAAGAATTTCAGACCAATCTGGAAGAGATACGGGACGTGCTTAAAGATTATGGTACTATTAAGATCGGAAGAGTGTTCCTGAACCAGTACGCTTCTGAAAAACTGGTTGAAGCAATCGAAGCCCAGGGTTTTGAGCCGATTATCTGTTCAAGCGACGTGGATGTAAGGTTAGCAGTAGAAGGTATGGAGATGGTATTTAATCCTGTGATCGATACTCTGGCACTGGTTACCAGGGATGCTGATTTCAAACCACTGCTTTCTAAGGCTAATGAACATGGTAAAGAGACCATTCTATTTGGTGCCGAACCAGGACTCTCCATTGCTCTTAAGAACATTGCTGATTATGTAATCGTACTTAAGGAAGGTGTGATGGAACATGAAAATGAAAGGGAAGTACCAATTGATCCTATTATAGTGGAATGATAGACACACCGACGCTAAGACATCCGACAACATATCCAAGTACGGCACCAGTATTCAGAAAAGGTAATCCTGCTTGAGGTTTTCCTCTGGCGACAAGTATCATCAGAACAGCAAATCCAATCACTGTGCCCACCGCCGCACCAAGGGCCGGTACATTTAATGCGCCTATTAACGGGATCTGCATATATGCTTCCGCTATAAAGACATTGGCTGATACTACTAATATAGTAGGCATTATCGCATCACCCAGACCCATAAAAAAAGCTTCACGCTCATTTTGGGAGTTATATTTATAATCACGGTATGAAAATTTCAGGTTATTAGGAATTATAAACAGGATAGGGACCTTCATGTCCATCACACCTTCTGCCAGAGTAAGCATATGTTTGGTCCGGTACACTGATACTGCATCATAGATCGCAAGCAGGATCAATAATACAAGTGCAGGTAATATGCCAAAGGAAATACCGAAAAGAGCGGTTACACCCGCACCAATAAGGATGCCGATCAGATCAATAACATACCATTCAGGGAACTTGTACATTGCAATAGTAAGAAATAAACAAAGTACTGATGATAGAACGATATTGGTGAATTCCTCAAGATAAATGGCAAATATAGCATAGAATACATAATATAATGTAACTGCTACTGAAAATAAAATGAATCCGTGAATAATCCATTTCATGTTTCTTTTCATTGCAATGAGGATGATCAGAGTAAATATGAGTATTATACCTATATAATATACAGACAGCCATACATTTTTGGGATCATCACTGAATTGCATTCCTTCATCTATCATAGGCTGGGCCAGTATGATAGATAATATCTGAACTGAAACCAGGAATAAGCCCATACAGAAAAAAGGAAGAAAATTACTCGATTTTTTCTCATTTTTCTCATTTTTTTCATTTTCATTTGTTTGTGTCAAATTCATGGCCCCGCGATATAAATAAATTATAATAGTAATATATTGAACATTAAGTCATACTTTTAATGCTTTTATTAGTATTATATTTATCAGTGACTTTTACCTGTATGAACATATCAAAACATAAATATATTATTCAATTATTAGTATATTCACATGAGAGTTGAAAAAAAGACATTGTTTATTCAATTATTGACCATTATTTTAATAACCTCAATAATCTCAATAACCGGCTGCATTACCAATACTCAAGATCCCCAAGAGCCTGACAACATCAACAAAACGCAGGAGTTACAGCAAACCCGCCAGGCAATGGGCACAATAGTAACAATTAAGATCATAGGCCCTAAAGCAAGCTCTCAATCTGCACTTGATGAGGCCTTTGATGAGATCAGTACAATTGAAGATACGACGAGTCCTTATAAACAGGACAGTGAGATCAGCCGTTTGAATAAAGAAGGATATATAAATGGAGCATCCCCTGATCTGCTCTTTTTAATAGAACGATCAATAAATTATGGTACGCTAAGCAACGGTGCTTTTGATATTACCATCCAGCCGGTTCTTGATCTCTGGAAAACGAAAATAAGTGCAGGTGAATATCCTGATAAAGAAGAAATAAATAAAACATTAACCCTTGTCAACTATAGTAACATTACTATTAACAATGATACTATTGCTTTTAATATGCATGGAATGGCAGTTACTCTCGGAGGGATTGCAAAGGGGTATGCTGTGGATAGAGCAGTCAGTGTTCTTAAAGAGGAGGGGTATTTAAGCGGATTGGTAAATGCCGGNAATAAAAGCGAATCTATTGTTATTCTTAATATTTCAGATATGGCAGTAGCAACAAGCGGCAACTATGAACGCTATTTTAATGAGTCTGCACGTTTATCCCACATCAGTGATCCCAGAGATGGATATTCATGCCAGAGTCTAATCAGCGCAACTGTCATTGCCACTTCAGCTATGGAAGCAGATACTCTGGCAACTACTATATTTGTGCTGGGCCCGGTTGATGGTATTGAGTTGATCGAAAGGATCGAAACAGTAGAATGCCTGCTAATAACCTCTGATCGAAATATTATAAGATCCTCGGGTTTTTCGTCTTACGAAACAGTGTAGATTTAGACGAATTCAACGTCGTCGTCTACTGGTTCGTCCATAACATGCCCGTTATAGGCATTAATATCAATTGAATTACTATTCCCCCTGATCTCCCATACCGGCACATAGACCAGCATGATCGTGATATTGATATCTTTTTCAAGAGGTGAGACGGTCTTGCTCTCATAGATAATTGCATCTCCTTTCACCTCGTCAAGTTTTAAAACTTGCGAATGTTTCTCAATAATCGCATCCTGGGCTACCTTAATAGCTTCTTTATCAGTAATATGGGGTTCTTTGATCTGATAGTTATGAACCGGAACTTCTATATATTCCAAAGGCTTGGGAAATCTGGTAAAACTATCATGTGCTGTTATAGCATTAATAATACCATCTCCCTGAGCATTTAAATCTATTACCTTTGATCTGAACTTCCTTTTAGTATCAAAATCATAAGTATAACTGTAGTATGGTATGAATTTTAAAAAGAAATCCCTGATTTCTGTGATCTTTGTATCAGCGACCTTAAGAGCTGATGTCTTTGCCATATTGATAGGCATAGAAGGAAGCTGTATCCTGATAAGTGGTTCTTCCTTTATTACATCTGCACTGGTCGGATGAGGAGCCTCTTGCTTTATATTTGCAGGAGTTTTGGAATCAGGCCCTTCTATATTTGGTTCGGACCCGGGTGGTGTGGGTGTATTGAACATATCAAATATATTGGTGCTCTTTGGTTCTTCAACACCCGATGTTTCAGATACATTGGTTGGCTTATCAGAAGCAGATGAATTCAATCGCAATTCCATTGTCTGGCCCGTAGCGTTTGCAAGGATAGCTTTGCCTATCCGGTTTTCCATGTCATGTTGATCCCAGAATATCAGATCATGCCTGGCAGCATAATCTGAAACATCATCAGAAGATGTATTACTCAGTATATAGAGCCCGATACCTTCAGTATGTTTCATGGAGTCGGCGAATGTGTGCATAGAGTTATAATCAATATCCTGGTCTAATTTAATATAGATACGCTCAGAAGTCCCTCTGGAAGCCACAAGGTCACAGATGTATGACGTGTCTACTTCATATTCATATGCCTGGAAAATATCTTTAAGTATGTTAAGTACTGGTTGTTTGTTCATGTTGATCCGGTTATAGAAATAGAGTGTTAAGGGAAAAAAGTTTCGGGTTGTGTTTGAATTATGCTAATTATTTTGCTTGCTAACCATACCCAAAGCTATATAAATAAAGTAACTAATATATTATTAAAGAATAAAATTCTACCTTTGGTCGGATTTTCTTGACGTATAAGAAAGTATAAACGCATTTATTTAGTATATTATCTCACAGATTATATACTGTTAAAATTCAAATGATTTAATTCAAACAATTATTATAAAGGTGATTATTATGAATGAAACGGAAACAAAAAGTGATGATAATTTAATGGCACTTGTAGCATACTTATTTTGTCCTTTTACCGGTCTTATTATATATCTAATGGAAAAGGATAAACCTGATAAAAGGCGATTTGTAATGTTTCATGCAGTACAGTCCATTATGCTGGGCATTGTATTTGTTATTATTTACATTTCACTTATAATTATTAACGTCATACCTTTTATTGGAACTATAATTTCTGCAATTGGATTTTTAACAATGCCACTTGCAGGATTTGTGATATGGATATTCATGCTATATAAGGCCTATTCAGGAGAAGAGTATCATTTGCCAGTGATTGGAGGTTTTACTGAACAATACATTTGAAAAAAAATTTATATAATAATATGTTATAGAGACTGTCGGGAAAGTACCCTAAAACGGCCTAAATTGAAACATTAAAATTTATTGGTGCAAGTAAATCACAATGCTACGACCTGTCAAGTTTATACAGTAATTCTATAATACATCGGAATGGGACTTTTCCGACAATCTCTTATAAGTAATTACATACATTAGTAAGTATTTACTTATTTAATTTTTTTTAAAAAAATACCTTATCCTCTGGTGTAAATATGAATGAAACCACTACTAAAAACGATGAAAATACAATAGCAGCTATTGTATATTTTGTTTGTCCTTTTAGTAGTTTTATTGGCTCTACGCACTTTAGTATGGGTAACTTAAAATATTATGCCATCATCTGATTAATTTCAGAAAGAGAGTGAATATAAAATGTACGAAGATCTTTTCCGAAAAGCATTAAATATAGATGATCCATGGCAACTTACAAACATTGATTTCAATCCCGATGGGAAAAGAATAGATATCTACCTTGATTTTGCACATGGATGCAAATTTTAATGTCCTGTCTGTAATAAGCCAGGATGCTCAGCTTATGATACACTGTTTCTATCTTCAAAAAAGATTACAAAACACATGGTGGAAATCCTAAGAATATTCACTCCGTTTGCTGTGATATGTCTCCTGCTGCAAAAAGAAACATCAGGTAGCCTCAAAGACATGAATTTGAAGACTGTCAGGGCTTATAACCTGAAGATAAGTTTTCAGGTATTCTGGAGTATCGAAGATCGCCTTCTTGCTGAAGA
>MZXQ01000232.1:0-1607 GCA_002926195.1 Candidatus Methanomarinus sp. HR1
GACATTACTATTGAAGTTTCACTTGTATTACCAGCTTATAACGAAGCCGATCGTATTAGGGAGACTGTTATCACTACAGCCAAAACATTATCCGGTATAACCGATTCCTATGAGATCATCATTGCCGAAGACGGCAGTACTGATGGGACTGACCGTATTGCATCTCAATTAGCTAAAGAACTGGATTATGTAATACACCTGCATAGTGATCTCAGGCAGGGCAGGGGAACTGCACTTAATCGTGCTTTTAAAGCATCCAATGGCAGAATATTGTGCTACATCGACGTAGATCTGGCCACAGATATGTCTCATTTACGTGAGCTTATCGAAGCTATCAGGACTCAAGGCTATGATTTTTCCACTGGCTCAAGAATGATGCCTTCCAGTGATGTCAGGCGGTCTGCAAAGCGTAGTTTTGCATCAAAAGGATTTAATTTTTTCACACGCACATTATTAAATTCCGGATTATATGATCATCAATGCGGGTTTAAGGCTTTTAAACGCGAATCTCTAATGTCCTTCATTGATTCAGTAGAAGATAAACACTGGTTCTGGGACACTGAAGTACTGATAAGAGCCCAGCATACCGGCTATAAAGTGAAGGAATTCCCTGTTAAGTGGAGACACGGTGGGGCTACCAAAGTAGATCTGTTCAAGGATGTGTTCGGAATGGGAAGCCAGATAATCAGATTGTGGTGGCAATTGAAGGGATCTCATATCGGTGGAAATCGTAAGATCATTCTTGCATTTATTTTATCAATAATACTGCTGGCCTTGATATTCATAATAGTGGGTATAGAAGATGTCTGGAATGCAATTGTATCAGTTTCCCCTCTTTTTATAGGAGTAGCAGTGTTGATCTACCTGTTATCGTGGCCTATAAGGGGACTGCGATATAAGCATATACTGAGCCAGCTGGGTTATAATGAAAGCTTGAACTTTATCACAGGCTCAATATTTATCAGTCAGTCAGCTAACGTAATCCTTCCGGCCCGTATAGGTGATATTACCAGACCATATATCCTTAAGAAGAAAAAACAAATTCCTCTGACCACTGGCATGTCCTCTATAGCTATTGAGAGGGTATTTGATATTATCGCTATTACAGTTATTGGAATACTGTCTGTATTGATAGTGATGGGAGAAAAGTCAGTAGCAAACTGGATGATGCCGGTTATGATTTCTTCTGTTATTGCAATATTATTTTTCTTTTTGGCTATTTTCTTTCTTTCATCCAAAACAAAAGATGGAATATCACTAATCGAACGTATTATCAAGCGATTCTTAAAACCAGGTGATCGTACTGACAAAATAGTAAAAATTGCCGAAAAATTTATTGAAGAGATATATATTATATCAACAAATCCAAAGAGTTTTACAGTCGTTTTCTTTTCATCGCTATTGATCTGGACTGTGGATATTGCAACCTGTTATCTGGTACTTATGGCATTTCCATTAGTTCAAAATAGCGTATCTCATATAACTCTGATAGCAGTAGTATTCCTGGCCGTGGCAGTAGGTAATCTTGTAAAGATGATTCCCACAACACCGGGTGGTATTGGTACATATGAAAGTGCCCTTACAGTAGTATTGAGTATTGCCGGCAT
>MZXQ01000232.1:1613-3842 GCA_002926195.1 Candidatus Methanomarinus sp. HR1
TTATTATTTGGTGTAATATATCTTATTTCCTTTAATATGAACTGGCAAGAAGTGTTAAAAATAAAAGATGAGTAGACTGTATGGAATGGTTTGAAGTATTAAAATGGTGGCTGGTCCTTGAAATTATAGGATTTATAGCAATTCCGCTGACTGCCTGGATATTCAGAGATATGACTGGTAAAGGTTTGTCTCTTTCAAAGATCCTGGGTCTTATGCTCATAACCTATTTTTCATGGGTGCTGACACACCTGGGTTGTAGCTATGGCAGTACAATTATTGGAATTTCATTATTATTAGTGATCGCTGCATCATTAATAATATTATTACGATACGGGTACTCCTTTGATAAAAAGGAATTTATCACCACTGAGCTGCTGTTCACAGCAGCCTTCCTGTGCTTTGTTGTTTTTCGGGCTTATTGTCCGCAGATTTACTNNCCTATGGATCCATGGCTTTCGGGTGAACCAATGCAGTACTATTATTTTGGATATTTGGCAGTTGCTAATCTTATTAAGCTCTCTTTTGTACCTTCCACGATCGGATTTAACCTGGGAGTAGCTTCCATGTTCGCTCTATCCGCAACTGCAGCTTATGGAATTGGCAGGGATCTGACCCATAGCAAGTTCTTTGGGACAGTTATTATGGCATTTGTAGTGATACTAGGCAACTTAGCAGGTTTCTTACAATTTATAGTGATAGTATTCATCCCGAAATATTACCATATCTTCAATGTACCTGATGCGGACCTATGGGGACGGTTAAGCACTTACTATTACTGGTCCGCCAGCAGGGTGATCCCGGATACTATTAATGAATTTCCTTTTTTTAGTTTTATTCATGGTGATCTTCATGCCCATATGATAGGCATTGCCTTCCAATTACTAATGATCGCATTACTGTTTCACCTACTTCGCCAGGAAAAGGAATGGCATGTCCCCACACTGGTCATGATCACTCTTTTGTTGGGATTCATGTTCCTTGTGAACTCATGGGATTATCCTACTTATGCTATTTTCTTTATAATTGTCCTGGTAGCATGGAGAATACGAGTTCTTGCAGCAGGTAAAAATATTCATAGCTTTACCGAAAGGGCTTTGAATCTGCCTGTGATGGAACTGCTTAAAATAATAGGTGTAGGTTGCGTTGTAGGAATATGTAGCATTGTGCTGTATTTACCATACTACTTAAAAGGTGGTATATCCCATCCTCTTTGTCTGGTTACTTACGGCCAGACCCAATTATTCTTTTATCTTGGTGTATTCGGCATATTGCTCATTTTTATTATGTTATTTGTCATTCTTAATGTATGTGATATGCATTATCCGGATATGAAGATGGTATTTGCAGGACTTGCAGTAACAATAATTGCAGCATACCTGACCAATATCCAGATACTCATCATCATTCTACCGCTTATTATTATGTCGATCTATTGCCTGATAAAAGAAAAAAAACCAACATTTCAGTTCATATATATTTTGATCCTGTTCGGAGCTTTACTTTCCTTATTCTGTGAATTATTCTACATCCAGGACTCCTTGGGTATCTCCTCACCACAATACATCAGGTTAAATACCGTTTTTAAGATCTATATACAGAACTGGATCGTCTGGGCTCTGGCAGCAGGGGTTTCTTGCTTTTATCTATGGCAAAGAATAAATACATCAGATAAACGCAATTTCATGTTTGCAGTGGTATTGATTTTATTAATTCTGGGTGCAATGGCCTTTCCTGTGTTTGCTACATATTCCCGCTGTAACCAATTTGATGAGGAACCAACTCTTGATGGTGCGGCTTATCTTCAGCAGCAATACCTTAATGAATTTAATGCAATACAATGGCTTAATAACATAAGTGGCACACCAGTAATCCTGCAGAGTCCGGGACAATCATATAGACTAAATACTCATATTACTGCTTTTACAGGTCTACCTACCGTAATAGGCTGGATCGGTCATGAGATGACCTGGAGGAATAGAGCCAAGACAATTGATGAACGGCAATCGGAAGTACCCAAAGTCTATACCTCTGATGACATTAATATAGTGAACCAGATACTTATAAAATATCAGGTAAAGTATATATATATAGGTATGGTAGAAGGAGAACGATACCAGGACCATGATACCAGAAAGTTATTTGAGAATTATCCGGACAGGTTTGAACTGGTATACCACAATACCAACGTCTCTATTTATAAAGTAATAGAACAGGATGTCTGATATCGAA
>MZXQ01000232.1:3971-12251 GCA_002926195.1 Candidatus Methanomarinus sp. HR1
TATTCCATTTGCAGGTTTATAAGAACAAAATCCTCGCTAACGCTCGGATTTTATAGAGTATATCAAGTTATACCTGATATACTATTAGAAATTTATATAACTTATAATCACATAATGTAATAAAAATCTCCGGTTTTTAACCATCCAGGGAAGGAGGCAGTATATGTTCAAGGCAATCATTGAATCAGATAAATTAAAAGAAATGATCGAAGCCGTTTCCAGTATCGTTGATGAGGGTAAGCTCAATCTTTCTTCTGATGGGATATCCATAAAGGCAGTTGATCCGGCTAATGTAGCGATGGTATCACTGAATCTTAATTCAGATGCATTTGAAGAGTTCAATGCATCCGAAGGTGAATTGGGTGTGGACCTGAAGAGATTAGGTGATATTGTGGATATGGCACAGAAAGCAGAGATGGTGGAACTTGAACTGGATGAAGAACAGCATAAACTCATTATCCGTATGAGTGGACTCACCTATAAGATCGCACTTCTTGATCCTGCATCAATACGTAAGGAGCCAAAAATACCACAACTTGAGCTTCCTGCAACAATTGTACTATCAGGTAATGACCTGAAACGAGCTGTTAAAGCTGCCGAGAAAGTATCAGACCATATGTGTATGGGAGTAGAGGGTGAGACGTTCTACCTTGAAGCAGAGAGTGATTCGGATAGAATGCGTCTTGATATTGTAAAAGATCAATTGGTCAGCATCATACCCGGAGATGCACGTTCATTATTTTCACTTGATTACCTATCAGATATGATCAAAGCTGCTGGTAAAGCCAATGAAGTGACTGTAGAACTGGGAAGAGATTTTCCAACCAAGATCAATTTTCAGATAGCTAACGGAAATGGTGATGTGAGTTATCTCTTAGCACCAAGGATTGAGTCAGATTAATCTATAATGGAAATAGATAAATTTTCAAATTATCCTTTTTTAACCCGGACAGTTCAGTATGTTGCAGATATGGGAACTCCGGTTGATAACATACTAACATCAAGAAGTTTTGATATTACCAGATATCGTGCAAGATCAAGGGTCTTACAGGCTATTCATGGAGATATACAACATGATGATACAGTAAATTTCACAGTTGAACTGCTCTCATATGCGGTTGCCCGTATTATGGTCTCGTGTCTGAATGATGCCTTTCTTACCAGACGGTATTCTCTTGCAGAAGCTAAGTATGCATATCATATGATGAAACAAGAGAATAATGAAGTACTCCAGGAGATCGGAGAGGATTTACATATTGTAGCAAGTGTTACCGAATCCGGATTATTTTATCTGCATTTTACTGATTATATAAGAGGAGCTGTAAGGTTACGCTCAATTCAGTGGAAACTGGTAAACCGCATTTTAAATTCAGGGTATGTCAGTATTACTAAAGAAGAATATGCCAGACTACTCCAGGAAGCTGTACGATCACGAATAATAGACGCTTTACCTCTAAACGTGCCGGATGAATTCTGTCAGGCTTTAGAAAAGTATCTACTTGAAATTAAAGCAAGCGTAGACATTTCCAGGACTGAGTTTGATGAAGCAGGATTCGGAAATGTCGAATCTGAACACTTTCCGCCCTGTATTGTACATCTGATATCCAATGCCCAGGGCGGAATTAACCTTGCTCATTCAGCAAGATTTGCGCTGACATCGTTTCTGCTGAATATTGGTATGTCAGTGGACCAGGTAGTCAGTTTATTCAATGTATCACCTGATTTCAATGAAGAGAAGACACGGTATCAGGTAGAACATATTTCCGGGTCAACAGGTACCGCCTATAAACCTCCGTCATGTACTACACTGATAACTTATGGTAATTGTTATGGTAAAGATAAACTTTGTGAGACAATCCGTCATCCACTTAATTATTATAAACGAAAAAAAAAGACAGGATCGGCCAAATAGTATCCATTTCTAATGATGGTTGGTTAATTGTTAGACTGCCTCAATATTATTAAAAACTGCACCGTTTGCCATCAGAACAGTTTTTTGTGAAGATGAAGGAGCAATATTCATCGGGCTTTGAATATGAACAACCGGCTGCATGCCTAAAGCGACAGAGAATTCCTCTAATAAAAAAAATTCATTCGAAGGATGAGAATGTCCAAAGACTGATTCTGTCAATTTACGCTGTCTGTCAATCTCTGACTGTGTGGCTCCTTTATAATAGTTAGGAAATCCGATTATGATAGTTCCATTGGGTTTGAGGTTCTTTTTAATAAAAATATTAAGATCCTGGAAAAATATTCTTTTATTTTCCGAAGCCTGTGCATTATTACACAGTGCGATCTCGTGGGCCGAGCTTACCATTAACAGGCAGTCAGGGGTATACGGCATCTGGGCATCAAGTGCTTCTTTTATTGACATCCTTAAAGGTATATATTCCACTGTTGATAATCGGGGAACATCATAGATGGTGGTGGATGGTTCAATATTTATTACCACTGCCTTTTTCCCCAGATCATCAATGATCCTGGCACCCATCCCCGGACCGCCTCCGATATCAATTATGATATCTCCATCACAGACATGGTCTTGCAATAGGGTTTTAATTAGCTCATGCATAGTTGAGATCTTACTGGCATAGGATTTTATATAATCTATACCGTCAAATTTTGAAATTTTATCCATACATAAACTCCTTTAACATCCTTCTTTCGTTCCATTCTACAAAAACTATATGATAATTCACTTAATTGTAAAGAGTATGATCATCGGACTGTTAGGACCCAAAGGAACATATTCCCAGAAAGCCGCCAATCAGCTTGACATAACAGCTCAACTCATGTTCTTCGATGACCTGGAAGAAGTGATCGAGTCAGTACTTAGTAATGAAGTTGACTGCGGCATTGCTCCTATTGAGAATTCACTTGAAGGGTCTATAGGTATTACCCTGGATGCACTCTGGGAATTTGATATAAATATCATGGGAGAAGTGATCGTATCGATCAGGCACTGCCTTCTTTCTAAAGGGCGAATTGAAGATATTAAAGTGATCCTCTCCCACCCCCAGGCACTGGCACAATGCCGCAGGTTTATCCATACACAATTTAAAGGTGTGAAAATACAGACCACAGGAAGCACGTCCCATGCCGCAAAACACACATCTGAGTTTCCTGAAATGGCAGCAATAGCATCAACAGAATCTGCCAGACAATATGGTCTTGATATACTGGCACATGATATCCAGGACTATAAGGAGAACCATACCAGGTTTGCAGTACTTGGAAGAGAAATACCCCCCGCAACCGGCCATGATAAAACCTCTATAATTATTCATCTTGCTAATGATAGACCAGGTGCTCTTTATGAACTGCTAGGTGAATTTGCCATTCGCAACATCAATTTAACGAAGATCGAGTCCAGACCATCCAAAATGGGTTTGGGAGATTATTTATTTTATATAGATATGGAAGGACATCAACTTGATACGAATGTACAGGATGCACTGAATTGCATTATTAACCTGGTTGATAAATTAAAAATAATAGGTTCATACAGGTTAATGGAATGAAATTATGAAACCATGTAACTATGAAAAAACCGGATTATATACCTGATTCTCCTGGTGTCTATTTATTCAAAGATAAAGTAGATAATATCATATATGTAGGTAAATCACTGTCCTTGAAAAAAAGAGTATCCCAATACTTCATGCAGACAGACCAGGATACCAAGACCAGGGCATTAGTAAATAGCATTGCAAATCTGGAATATATGGTAACTCCTACTGAGATTGACGCCCTGATCCTGGAATCAAATCTCATCAAAGAGCACAGACCCCGTTATAATGTTAATCTGAAAGATGATAAACAATATCCATTTATCAAGATCACTGTTAATGAAGAATTTCCGCGGATATTCTTAACCCATAGAAGGGTTCAGGACTCTGCTAAGTATTTCGGACCATATATCAGTGCATGGGCTATACGTGAGACTTTAAAGACTATATCAAGAATATTCAAGATCCGTCAGTGTAAAAAAAAGATACGGCCCGGGGTTCGAACATGCCTGAATTTCCAGATAGGGTTATGCAGTGCTCCTTGCAGTGGAATGATCGATAAAGAGGAATATCGCAATGCAGTGAAGAGTACTATCCAGTTTTTAGAAGGCAAGAACGAGATATTGATACAACGATTAAAGGATATGATGCAGTACTATGCATCCCAACAGAAGTTCGAAGCTGCCGCAGGCATAAGGGACCAGCTCCAGGCTATTGAGTTATTATCAAGACGTCAGCAGGTCACAGGTGGATTTAGTGATTGGGACGCTATCTCGATCGCTATGAGTGATGATATTGCCTGTGTCCAGGTACTCTATATCAGAGACGGGAGTTTAATAGGGCACGGCGAGTACACCCTGGATGTCATGGATGCCAGTGAGCAAGAGGTTATGAGCACATTTATGAAACAGTATTACAGGGATGCACCAATCCCTACTGAAATATTGGTGGATATCATGCCTGATGACCCGACGATCATTCATTGGCTTAAGAGCATTTCTGCCGGTAAAGTAGAGATTATGATCCCGGGTAGAGGTAGAAAGAAAGAATTGGTGGAGATGGCATCAAAAAACGCATGTTCTTTGCTGAAAGTAACTCATTTGAAACAGGAACGGATAGAAAAAACCGGATCTGGTGTTCTAATAGAACTCAAAGATATACTGGGTCTGGAAATAGTACCTGAATATGTGGAGGGTTTTGATATCTCAAATATAGGAGGTACTGATGCTGTGGGCAGTATGGTTGTTTTTGCAAATGGAATTCCTGATAAACAGCGATACCGTCATTTCAATATAAAAAATGTTACTGGTATAGATGATCCGGCCATGATGAAAGAGATCATATCCCGCCGAATGAAATGGATAACTGATACGGATGATACAGTTCCTGATCTTATTGTAGTAGATGGTGGGGCGCAGCAGATGAACGCGGCGCTTAAGGCCATTCAACACTCTGGTATTACTGTTCCTGTTATCGGACTGGCCAAGAAACTTGAACAAATTTATGTCCCTGGCGCGCATAATCCATTGATATTACCAGATACATCCCCTGCTCTTAAACTGTTAAAACAGATTAGGGATGAATCACACAGGTTTGCTATTTCCCACCACCGGCTGCGAAGATCATCCAGGCTGCGAGCATCTGTGCTGGACAATATACCAGGAGTAGGAAAGAAGCGCAAACAAATATTGTTAACACATTTTGGTTCGCTGAAGAGAATTGAAACAGCTACACTGGATGAACTGGAACAGGTTCACGGTATTAGTAAAATCATAGCCAATGTTATTTATAATAGATTACATAATAATATATCTTCCAAAAGCTTATAAATAGTCAGGTAGTTATGAAGAGAATCCGGAGGATATATATCGATGGCTAAGAGACCGGCAAAGACATTTCGCAATTATAACAGTAGAAGAGCTTTTACCAGAAGAAAGTATATGGGCGGTGTACCTGGAAGTAAAGTAGTACATTATGATATGGGCAATCTTACAGCACAGTTCCCTGTAAAAATTTCGCTGATAGCCGATGAATCCTGTCAGGTAAGGGATGCTGCGCTTGAAGCTGGCAGGATCACTGCAAATAGATTACTTGTCAAGAATATAGGTGTACAGAATTTTTACATGAAACTCAGGATTCATCCGTTCCAGGTATTAAGGGAGAACAAACAGGCCACTGGAGCAGGTGCTGATAGGGTGAGCCAGGGTATGCGTCAGGCCTTCGGGAAGCCAGTTGGTATCAGTGCAAAAGTAAAGAAAGGACAAAAGATCTTCACTATATCAGTTAATAAAGAAGACTTTTTGGTCGCAAAGGATGCCTTAAGGCGATGTGGACATAAACTTTCCACACCAATAAGGATTGTAGTGGATGAAGGTCAGAAACTGATCAATTAATATTTATTAAATAATCAATAGAAGTGACTAGATGGATGACTATGAAGTATACTTAAGCAGGGCTTATGATAAGCTTCCTGATATCAAGACCTCTGATGAAAGGTTCGTGATCCCTGACCCGAAGGTTTTTTCAGAAGGAAAAACAACAGTTTTTGAGAATTTTAATCAGATAGCTGATGTCCTGAACAGGGACCCTGAACATATCATGAAATTCCTTACAAAAGAGGTAGGTACGGCAGGTAAGATCGATGGACAGCGTGCGATATTCCAGGGTAAGTTCACTGCATTGTCTTTTGCTGAACAAATTAATTCTTATGTAGAAGATTATGTGATATGTTCCGAATGCGGACGTCCTGATACAAAACTTGTTAGATCCGAACGCATATTAATGCTTAAGTGTGATGCGTGTGGTGCTCATCGTTCTGTCAGAAAAAGGAAAGCAAGGATTGAATCTAAAAAGGATACTCTGGTTGAAGGAGAGATCTATGAGTTTAAGATAGAGGGCATGGGGTCCAAAGGTGATGGTGTGGCAAAAGTAGATAAATATATTGTATATATCATGGGGGCCTCTAAGAAAGATATTGTCAAAGCCAAAGTTAAACGAATATCAGGTACAGTGGTCTTTGCTGAGTTGGTACCTTAATTTGAATAGTTACCTTATTAACATATAAAAAGCATATAAAATTGAGCATAAGGGGCTGTGGCCTAGTCAGGAATGGCGACGGGCTCCAGCGGATAAAATGATGAGCAACGGGTCTACTGAGATCTACTCGACGGGGCAGGTCAGTGAAGAGCCGTTGGAGCACTGATTTGGTGTTCTCCTTGAATTCTTCAAGGGTTCGGAGAGACCCGTCGATCGTGAGTTCAAATCTCACCAGCCCCACATTATTATTTAAGAACAAAATGATCAGTTTAGTTTGTTTCATTTTTTCAAGGGATAATATTAATATAATGCCTGTCAATAACCCAATGAGGATTGGATATTGCGCTCAATACAAAAAATAAATAAAAAAGTAACCCCTAAATCTAATAAGTCAAAACTTGAAGAAGGGGTACGATATATTGTATTAAAACCAGCTGGCTATCCGTTACGTAGCGAGTTAAATGAATACCCGGAGATCTCTGAATATAAAGTCTTTGAGTTCTATGCCCGTGAACAATGGAATGGTCTGGTAGCTAAATCAGGTGATTATCTTTTTGATAGAAGGATGTTTCCTGACTTCGCCTTTGAAATTGTGAATGTCGTCCCTGAAGGTAGTTTCATTAGTCATTCCACGGCTTTTTTCATCGAAAATATGGAATGTGATGATCTTATTCCTAAAATAATCAGTGATGTGGATATTAAAGATGTGATCGGACAGGATAGAGCTAAACGCAAATGCAAACTGATCATGAAATATCTGGATGACCCGGAAGGTTTTGGAAAATGGGCTCCTAAAAATATTTTATTTTATGGTCCATCAGGAACTGGTAAAACTATGCTGGCAAAGGCCCTGGCCAATGATGCGCAAGTTCCTATACTCCCTATGAAAGCTACCCAGATCATAGGTGAGTTCGTAGGTGACGGGGCCAGACAAATACACCAGTTATATGAGAGAGCAGAAGATTATGCACCCTGCATAATATTCATAGATGAACTGGATGCGATCGGTCTGGACAGACGCTTCCAGGAACTAAGAGGAGATGTAATTGAGATCGTTAATGCACTACTCACTGAAATGGATGGTATTGATGAGCATAAGGGCGTATGTACTATTGCTGCTACTAACATGGTAGAATCCATTGACGCTGCTGTAAGAAGTCGTTTTGAAGAGGAGATAGAGTTTGTTAAACCTGATAAGAAGGAAAGACTAATGATACTGAACTCCAATATATCATCTTTCCCGATAGAGATCGATGGCAATTTTGACATCGAGACACTTGTCGAGAAAACCGAAGGTTTGTCAGGCCGTGACCTGGTAGAGAAAATTTTAAAAAATGCCCTTCATACTGCTATTCTGGAAGATAGTAAAGTAATGAACCGGCACTTCGAAGAAGCCTGTAAAAAGATTACCTCTCTGAATACTCCCAAAAATTCAGATGAAGGGATGTATAGTTGAATAATAATTAAATATGAGGCAAAGAAACCTGGAAATTCAGTTAGAACGTGTAGCAGGATTTAATTCACCATCTACTTACCTTGAACAGTATTCAACTCCGGCAACTCTGGCGGCTGAGTTAGTGTTTTTTGCTTTTATGAGAAACGACCTGGTAGATCCGGTTTATGATCTTGGGTGTGGAACAGGTATCATAGCAATCGCTGCTGCCCTGATGGGGGCTGAGAAGGTGGTTGGTTTTGATATAGATAAAAATGCATTATACACAGCAAAAAAAAATGC
>MZXQ01000232.1:12270-18679 GCA_002926195.1 Candidatus Methanomarinus sp. HR1
GGAGCTCAGATAAAAGGCAGTGATCGGCCTTTTTTAAGAAAAGCACTCGACATAGCCGATGTGATATATTCGATCCACAATACAGGAAGTTATGATTTTATTAAAAAGTTTATTGATCCGGCGGTTATTACAGATAGGTATAATGTCGGTTTTCCAATAAAACGAACATTTAAGTTCCACAAAAAGGATATGGAAGTTGTCAATGTGGAAATATATCGAATAGAAAATAGGTTTATAAAGAGGGATTATCATTAGAATCAAGAGAAAAAAAACTGTATCAAGAAGGAAACTGGTAAGTGATGATACAAAACCGAGAAGACGTAATAATAGAGTTGAACATGAAACAGAGAGTTCAAAGAATGAGGCCCATATAATGAAAGATAAGGATATGGATGATACACTTAAGAGCGAAGAGTCTGTATTACCCGAATCACATATATTCGTGCTGCCTGGAGATATAATAGGTACGGTTGAGGAATTTATTCTTGGTAATAACACATTCAAACACGGTGGGAATGTTTATTCAACAACCACAGGCGAGGTCAATATAAATAAAAAAAATCATGTCATTTCAGTAATCCCTAAGGTTGGTATTCCACCAATGATCGAGAACGGGGATATAGTTATTGGGCGTGTAAGTGACCTGAAGAATGCAATAGCACTGGTGGAAATCGCTTTAATTGAAGGTAAAGGTGAACGTGAAATTGTCAATAACCAGCAGGCTGCAATTCATATATCAAATGTGAAAGATAAATATGTGAAAGATATTTATTATGAGTTCTCCCAATTTGATATTATAAAAGCAAAGGTAATTGACACTAAATTAATGAGACTTTCTACTTCCGGTAGCAATCTGGGAGTGATCAAAGCTTACTGCCGCAAGTGTCATGTGATCCTTACCAAACCGTCTGGTAATGAGAATAAAAGAGATAAATTATTTTGTCCTGTTTGTGGTAACTATGAGTCACGAAAACTATCATCTGAATATTCCGGTCCTGCTGCATAAGGTGGTCTCACGATGAATATCAAGATTATCGAAAAAACGGATAATGAAATAAGGATGGAAATTGGTGGTGAAAGCCATACTTTATTAAACACGTTAAAATCAACTCTACTTGATGATCCTGGTGTGGAATTAGTTACCTATGATATCAAGCATCCGAATATCAGTGAACCGGTTCTGTATGTAAGGACAAATGATGTAGATCCTATAACTGCCATCAAGGAAGCATCTCAGAGACTTGTTGAAGTCTATGAGGAATTCAAAACTGTTATCATAAAAGAAACAGATAAATAATGCATATCAAGCCTGAGATCAGAATACTTGGCATAGACGATTCATCATTACATAATGAGCGTGTGATGATCGTAGGTGCACTTTTTCGAGGTGGGAACTGGCTGGATGGTGTATTGCGTTGTGAGATCACAAGAGATGGTATTGATGCTACTGATACTATTGTTAGTATGGTGAAGCAGAGTAAACATTTTAATCAGATAAGGGTCTTGATGCTGGATGGGGTTACCTATGCCGGCTTTAATATTGTTGATATCAATGCAGTCTATAAAAGAACAGACATTCCATGTATCGTGGTCATGAGGAATTATCCTGATTTTGAACGAATACATGCTGCTCTGGAACATCTACCTGATACTGAGATGAGATGGGAATTGATCAGGCGCTCAGGTGAGATATATAGGATAACTGTCCATGAGGGCGAGAATCCCATATATATACAACACTGTGGTATTGATCATAATGATGCAAAAGAAATTGTAATAATGTCGGCTATACATAGTAACATACCTGAGCCGCTTCGGGCAGCACATCTTATTGCTACAGGGATCGTATGCGGAGAGTCTACAGGGAGGGCGTGATAAGTTTTAAGGCATCTGGATAGAATTATGAACGTGCTTATATCACAAATACAGGCAAAGTGTCCCGATAGGGTAGCGGATATCCTTGAAGCTTGCGGAGCTTTAGACCCGGGTTCAAGTCCCGGTCGGGACGTTTTGTGCTTCAGGCAATAAAATCCGAGTGTTAGCGAGGATTTTGTTCTACTTTTTTTGATAATGTCCTGACATCTTCAAAAACTTCGCAATAATCCCTGTCAATATTGAATTTTCTTCTAAAAAAGGCCAGTACATTACAGATATCCCTCCTTAACATCTCATCTGCATGCGGTCTTCCTATTTTAACATACTGAGGCCAGTCGATCAGGGTCACATCTTGATCACTCACAAAGATATTATATTCACTAAGATCAGCATGTATGATCCCTTTTGAATAAGCTTTTGCTATCTGCTCAATGATCCTGTCCAGATACCACTCCGGGTCAATTACCCTGGTTTTTGAGAGTTCACTGCCCTTAGCTATTCCCATCACAATCACATTCCTGTTATGGTCTACAGGTTCAGGTACACTGACTTTCGGATACAGTTCCTTTAACACATCATATTCTCGTTTGGCAGCCAGTCTTGCTGCATATATCCATGAGAAATGGAAAGCATCACTTATATGCTCCCTCTTGCGCTTTACCTGTTTGAAACTGGTACGGCCTTCTCTATGGAACTTGATGATCACAGGCTGCTGTCCCAAACCGCCCACCATGTCCCGCAGACCTTCATAGACCACAGATTCCTTACCAACCCCCAGTTCTTCGCCAATAGCACCAAGAGAGTCTCGCTTGACCAATGCATTTAATGCCAGCAGGTCATACCCTTCAAAATATATCCGGTATCCCTCTATGGGCTGTGTCTTTCGTTTAAGCAGTCCTCTGGTACCCAGTTTTTTTAGCAGGTATTGCAGTTCCTTTTCAGTGAACCTTGTATATTTTAATATTTCCGGTACTGGCACCCACTCATAGTGTTTCATACCTACCTCTATTCCAGTAAGCACTCTGAAATCTTTTGAATGCAGTGATTTAAAAACTGCTGAAATATCTTCTAACATTGTTATATCCTGATGGTGCGCATTAATTATAACATATAGTGATGCCTTTTAAAACCTGTGAAATGTACAAAATGCAACAGGACAGCAGTTACTTACCAGTCATATAGCGGCTCGTACTTATGCGATATACATCTTATCAGGGATGTAGAACGCAAAGTTAAACATACCATACGAAAACACCGTATGATAGAAAGAGGAGATACCATTGCAGTTGCTTTAAGTGGCGGCAAGGATAGTTCAGTGCTATTATATTTACTGAGCAGTCTGTTCGGTCACCGACCTGATATAACACTGATCGCTATTAGTATTGATGAGGGAATTGCAGGGTACCGTCAACAGACCCTACAGCATGCCAGGGATATGACTGCAAAGCTTGAAATAACACATATCATCACCGGTTTTAAAGAAGAATATGGTATGACCCTTGATGAAATTGTAGCAAAAGGCGGTGAAAAAGGACCGTGCAGTTGCTGTGGAGCTCTGCGAAAACGTCTGCTTAATAAGACAGCACGAGATGCAGGTGCTTCCAGACTGGCTGTAGGACATAATCTTGATGATGAAGCTCAGACCGTAATGATGAACATACTGCGAGCAGATATAGAGCGTATGGTCAGGATGGTTCCCGCCCGTGTTCAACCAGGACTGGTACTGCGCTCAAAACCCCTAAGAGATATTCCTGAGAAGGAAGTAGCATTATATGCCCTATTGCATGATATCAATGTAAATTTTAATGAATGTCCTTATGCTTACAGTGCCATCAGGGGTGATGTAAGGGATCTGCTTAATGACTTTGAGGTTAAACACCCAGGTACTAAGTATGCAGTATTGCGCAGCCTGGATAAACTCTGCGAACCATTACGACATGTATTCCCCCAATCAACATTAGGAACGTGTACTATTTGCGGTGAACCAACACAAAAGGATCTCTGCCAGACATGCAGATTACTGGGTAAGAGTTAAAATGACAAAATATTTTGAAGTTACAAAGCGTGATGTAGCAGCTCGTATAGGTCGTCTGATGCTGGATAAGCAGTATCAAACTCCACTTATTTTACATGCTGGTGCCGGGAGCCCCATTGTTTATGCAGGAACTCTATGGGCAAGAAATACCATGTCAGTAGATCAAGTTGAGTCAGGTAAACTTGTTATTCTGCCTGATAAACCCATGCCTCTGCATCTTGAACAAAATAGAGTAAAAAAGATCTTACAATCCTGCATTGCGGGACAACAAGCATGGGAGGATTGGGACGGAGCGTTAGGGCGTATCATACACCCTGCCATGCAGGATTTTTCACCTGCAGATCTGTATGTTCTGGGTGCATCCGGACAGTTTGAGAATAATGCCCGTGCCCTGGTAGATACTGTGATTAAAGTAAGGAATAATACTCTGCCAGATACTGCCCTGTATGCTCCGGCTCTGGCCACACCAGAGAACCTGGCCATACTGGTCTATCTGGGAATTGATATTGTTGATGATACTCTTCCGGTTCTCAAGGGATTCAATGACATTTATATGACACCTTTTAGTGAGCATAAGTACTTTGAGATGACCCAACTGCCCTGTAGATGCAATATATGCAGTAATACCAGTATAGAAGCTTTACAGGAATTGAATGCACCCAGGCGTTATGAATTAATAGCCAGGCATAATATCAACAAACTTGAAGAAGAAAGATTGATCACTATACAGTATATTAGAAACGGTAACTTGAGAGAGTATATCGAAGGAAAATGCCGCAGTCGTCCCTGGTTAGTTGCCCTTCTTAGACTATTGGACCAGGAAAGTTCATACCTTGCCAGAAATACACCAACTTTCCGCAGCCGGACAATGTATGCCAATTCATCTGAGGCTTTACACAGATCAGAGGTTATTACGTTTAATAAGCGTGTCAGGTCCAGATACCAGGCACCAGATGCTGATATTCTACTGCTTTTACCCTGCTCTGCCCGTAAACCATATTCCATTTCACATAGTCACTGGTTATTCAGCCGCGCACTTGGAAGTAATAAAAGGACATTGAATGAAGTTGTGATCACTTCCCCTCTGGGAATTGTACCAAAAGAACTTGAACTGATATATCCGGCAGCCCATTATGATATACCGGTAACAGGACACTGGGACTGCCAGGAACGAGAATGGGTGGGTGAGTGTCTTTGTGATTATCTGCAAAAGAATAATTATTCCCATATCATTGCCCATGTGGACGCAGCATATAAAGAGATCTGCCAGAATGCAGCAGATACTCTTGGTCTTGATATTATTTATACGGCCTGTGGGAGCGTTACTTCAGATAAATCGTTACAATTACTTGGTTCAACAATAAATACTATTGTCGAAGCACAGCAGTATAAGCCTCGCAAACCTGCCCAAATGAAAAAGGACATATTAAAAGCCACTGCAGATTACCAATTCGGTACTGGTGCGGGTCGCATCCTTGTTCCTGTGAATGCGCTTATCAAAGGTTCTTATCCCAAATACCGGATATATGATGGTGATGTGCAATTAGCAGCTCTGGAGCCACGCACAGGTGCTCTTATCCCTACACTGGATGGTGCTGTTCGTTTGCTGGAATTAAAAACTTATCAGGTTAAAATTGATGATTTCATACCTAAGGGCAGTCTATTAGCCCCTGGTGTGCTGGATGCTGATCCTGTCATCCGCCCATCTGATCAGGTCATTGTAATAAATGAGCGTATACTGGCTGTGGGCAGAGCTCAGATGAGCGGGCCGGAGATGGTCCTTTCCACCAGAGGTGTTGCCGTTGATCTTAGACAGGTAAAGGAGATATAGATGAGAATATCATGTTCATCATTATTTTTATGGAATTACCATACCAATGAGATCATTGAAATACTATCCCGGGCCGGGATAGATAGTATCGAGTTCTGGCCGGAAACTCCTGAATTCTGGATGCACAGGCATGAACCTGATGCAATAAAACAATTAAAAGAAACAATTTCAGCTTTAACTGATCATTGTACAGTTCATGTCCCTATACTTGATCTGAACGCTTCATCCTATAACGAACATGTATGTAAAGCTACTATTATGGAAACATTATGGGCCATTGACCTGAGTGCGATACTGGAAGCATCGGTATTGACCATACATCCGGGACACAGAACAGTTCACCGTGCTCCAACTCCTATGGATTGGGACAGGTTCTATCATTATCTCTCAGTCTGTATCAAACATGCAAACCAGGTAGGTGTCACACTGGCCCTTGAGAACATGACCAGGAATATAAGGAGTATGTGTTACGATACAGCCGGAATGTCAGAAGTTTTGTTAAAATTTCCTGATCTAATGGTCACACTGGACATAGCACACGCTTTGTACTCAGGTAAGGATACTGCCATGAAATTTATAGATGAACTTGGTGATAGGATCATACATGTTCATTCAGGAGATATTCACAACAAGATTCCCCATTATCCGTTATATTTATATAATAACCC
>MZXQ01000232.1:18784-19959 GCA_002926195.1 Candidatus Methanomarinus sp. HR1
AAGATTTCAAAGTATTAATATAGTAGGTTTTATATTATAATTATAACAAGTGATTTAAAGGTGTCAAGCAATGAAAAATCAATCAGTTGATGTATTTGATGTTGTTGATGAGGAGTTTGCAGATACTCTCGTAGGATTGGGGTTAAAGAGAAATGTTGCAAAAACACTTACTTATCTTATAAATACCCAGGAAGTGACCTCACGGGAGATAGAGATGGGATCTGATCTACGGCAACCGGAAGTCAGTACTGCAATGCGCGAACTTCAAAAATTAAAATGGGTAGCAATAAGGGAAGAGAAAAAACCAGGCAAAGGCAGGCCTTTTAAGATTTATCGTCTGGATAAAAACCTTAATTCCATTATTCAACAGCTCGAACAGCAGAAGACCCTGGAATCCAGGATGATGATGGAAAATGTACAGCGGTTAAAATCACTTAAACTAACTAATAATAAATAATAACAAAATCCTATTTCAATGATCTGTTATATTCTTTAATAACATCTTTTCCTTCAATAAATACCAGATCGTTTTCTTTGGCATATTTGAGAGCATCTTGTTTTGTTAGGGCAAGACCTGTATGTCCGTCCAGCATCTCACATATTGCCATAGCAGGAGTAATACAGGCAAGCTGTGCAAGTACAACCGATAGTTCAGTCTGGCCTGTACGTTCATCCACCAGACCTGATGCAGCCCTTAGTAGCGATACATGACCTGGTGATCTGAATTCCGAAGACAGGTCCACATCAATACCTGACATAGTATCCTGAACAACATTACCAATGCGGCTTATAGTAAGGGTCCTGTCCCGGTCTCCTATCCCGGTAAAAGTATCTCTGTGGTTTACCCATAATGAAAAGGATGATCTTGAATCATATGGTATATCTCCATCTTTTTCTACCAGCTTGCGTAGTATTTTCCCGTTTCCGTTCAAATCCGAATGATGCAGGACATCGGAATAATAGGGAAGGCCAAGTCTTTTGGCAGCAGTAGGATGTATGGCTACACAGATAAGACCCCCTCCGTCCCTTCGCATTTGATAGATATGGTCTGGAGTCACATTGGAAGCAGGTATGACAAAGTCAGTTTCACCTTCACGGTCTTCAGCGTCAAAGAGAAGTATCATTTCATTTTTTTGAATTGACTTTACTGCTTGTTGTACGGATTTGGTCTTAAT
>MZXQ01000232.1:19984-20955 GCA_002926195.1 Candidatus Methanomarinus sp. HR1
TCGTCTTTCAAGTCCAAATGCTCTCTCAGGTTTTCAGGGGATATGATCTCAATTATGTCATCGGGATAATGTGTTCTGTCCGGTATCATTATAGCCCCCGTTATATTGTTGCCCAGAGTAACAGGATAACATCGTCCTCCTCCGAAGGTACGGTTCCTGGTGCTGAACCCTTTTATGATAATTTCATCCTTCAGGTTCAACAGAGGTCGACATTTTATACTTTCAGTTTCAAGTTTTATATTCAGAGTTCCCGGGTATGGGTCAAAACCCAGCAGTTTGATGAACTGGTCACGATATCCTTTGACAGTAATGTAATATTGTCCTTCACCCAAACCTGTGATTATGTGACCTGTTAATTCAATAGGAGTGGAGAGGGTTGTGAATATTTTACGATATTCCAGGTATTCTGTTTCTAATACCTTGCGACCCTCTTTGGTAATTCGAATCTGCTGACCGGAAGGGTCAATCCTTCGAGTTATATATCCTGCCTGTTCGAGGGACTGCAAACGCCTGGATGCAGTCTGTGGGCTTGATGAAATATAATCTGCAAATTCCGAGGATGAAAATTTAATAATTCCATTAAGCCCGCTAATTAATGCCAGTTTCTTTAAAGCCAAAATGTTTTCCAATGTATCCACCAATTTTGAGATGCTTGTCATAATTGGTGATGGTAGTATTAAAAGGTTACGAAACTTTAGTTAAGGACTCCTCAGCTTGCTTTATCACTTCGGCATACAGGTCTTTTCCTTTAGTATCCACTCCAACGATCAGTGGTCCGAAGTTACCGACTTTCAACACCCATACAGCCTCAGCCATTCCAAGATCCTGGAAATGTACACCTATCACTTCCCGGACCATATCTACTGCCAGGGCTGCACATCCTCCTGTATATGCCAGATAAACACAGTTGTCTTTTAGAACAGAAGCAATATCCTTCATTCCGCCTTTACCAATAATGGCTCTGACATTAT
>MZXQ01000232.1:21035-31290 GCA_002926195.1 Candidatus Methanomarinus sp. HR1
TCATTTCCAGTATCCTCAAGTGAGCTTCATCCCTTGCGGTATATATGATACCTGATAAATAAACAATATCTCCTGCTCTTAGTTTACTAATATCTTTCTTATGCAAAGGTGTGCGAAGATGATATTCATTCATGTTCTACCTCCAGGGTAACAGAAGCATGACGGTTTGCCCAGCACTGGATATTCACAGCTACCGGGAGGGATGCTGTGTGACAGTAGGCTTTTTCCACATGCACAGCCAGTGCGGTTGTACTTCCGCCAAGTCCCATCGGACCGATACCTAGTGCATTGATAGCCTTAAGTATTTCCAGTTCATATTCATCCATTTGACCCGGATCACGTAGCAGTGCACGTTTGGCTAAACGGGCTGATTTATCAAAACTACCTCCGATCCCTACTCCTACAATTATAGGGGGACAGGGCATGCCACCGGCTTTAAGGACACTCTCCACAATGAACTGTTTAACCTGTTTTGTCTGGGAAGGTCGCATCATGGTAAGTGTGCTCATATTTTCCGAACCGGCACCCTTTGGTGCCACTGTTATTTTAATAGTATTGCCTCCAACAAAAGAATAATTAATATCAGGCAGTCCCACACCTGTATTGTCATCGGAATTCGTTCTTGTTAAGGGTTCGACTGCATTCGGACGAAGTGGTACATTAATTGTAGCCTGTTGTACGCCATGTAGTATAGCCAGGTCCAGGTCAAAATCCAGAGATACATCCCTGCCGATCTCGACAAAGAATACCATAATACCTGTATCCTGGCACATAGGAATATTATTGGTACCTGCGATTTCAATATTCTTCAAAATAGCATTTAGCTGGGATTTAGCAGTTGGATCTATCTCAGAATCCCTTGCTTTCTCCAGGGCCTGTATAACATCATCAGGCAGTCTGGTCTCAGCTTGCTTAATGATCTCTTCTACGGTATTGGTTACATACCCGATGTCAATTTGATTCATATATCCAGTGTTAATATGCCCTGTTTTACAGACTCTGCTGATCTGTTCAATGCATCCTGCTCAGTTTTTGTGAGTTCAAGTTCAATGATCTGTTCAATACCGGATCGTCCCAGTTTTACAGGTACGCCCAGGTAAATACTGTCAAAGCCATACTGACCGGTAAGAAAAGCACAGGCTGGTAGTATCCGGTTCTGGTCAAGTACGATCGATCTTACCATGTTAGTTATTGCTGCTGAAGGTGCATAGAAAGCACTCCCTGTCTTTAACAATTCTACGATCTCGGCGCCACCGTTGATAGTACGCTGTACTAATCGGTCTATGGTCTTTGTTTCTATCAGTTCGGTTATGGGAATTCCTGATACGGTGGTGAACCTGGTAAGTGGTACCATACTGTCCCCGTGTCCGCCCAGTACCATAGCATCCACATCCTTAGCACTACAGTTGAGTTCCATGGATATAAAAGCAGCGAATCGTCCGCAATCAAGCACTCCACTCATTCCGAAAACTCTTTGTGGTGGAAAACCGGTCTTTTTCATGGCAATATATGTCATCAGGTCAAGTGGATTTGTCACGATAATTACCACACTGTCCGGTGCGTATTTTTTAATATTACCACACACATCAGCTATTATGTTGCTGTTTATCTTTACCAGGTCTTCACGACTCATACCGGGTTTTCTGGCAATACCTGCTGTAATTACCACTATATCCGAGTCTTTGATATCTTCATAGTTATTCGTTCCCAGGACATTTGCATCATAACCCATAATAGGAGCTGATTCCATAAGGTCCAGTGCTTTACCCTGCGGCATTCCTTCGATAATATCCATTATAACCAGGTCGCCAAGTTCTTCTTCTGCGATACGCTGGGCTGCTGTGGCTCCCACAAATCCGGCACCGATTATTGTGATCTTTGTCATTTTTGGTCCTCTATAATAACTAATCCTCGCTTACGCTTAGGATTTGTTTGTAGTAGTTATTATTTAAAATACCTTTGGATAGAAGTACTGACATTGTCAATAATTATTATGTTTTTGTTCTGATTCCAGCAACCATTTCCATACTGGTTTAACAATTATTGTTTTACTGCCTATTTCTATTTTTTCTTCCTGATCATATGTCAGGATCATACCCATATTCAAATCAAAATCATTCATTGCACTCACAAGACCGTCCACTTCCCTTTTACGGTTATGCTCAGATAATTCAAAGCAGACTTGAATAACAAATTTGATTCTTTTTCTACTATCCAGTACTATAAAGTTATTCAATTGAATTGAACACAAAACAAATTTATTGTTCAATGGGATTGAATGCTTTTGTTGTGATTGCTAATGGAAACTTTTTTTATAATTGAAATATATATGAGTAATGAGTGAAAATGAAAAGAGCAGTAATTCATGTTAAAGGGAGGGTTCAACGTGTCGGGTATCGGGATGAAGTAGAGGAGATAGCAAGGCAATTGGAAATAGCCGGCTTTGTCAAGAATATAGAGCCTTATGATGTGCAAATTATCGCTGAAGGTGAAGATTCGAATATAGAACAGTTCATCAGGCAAATCAAAATTAAAAGATTTCCGATAAATGTAGAAATGGTAGAGGTTCAGCTTAAGGAATTTAAATCTGAATTCGAATATTTTAAAATAAAAAGAGGAGAATGGCAGGAAGAAATAGGTGAACGGTTAGATATGGCTGGAAAACTACTACATAAATCTATAGAACTAAGTACAGAGTCTGTCATAATAGGAAATAAAATGCTTGATAAACANNAAACAAGACAAGATGCTTGAAAAACAAGATGAATCTATTGTTGAAATAAAAGGATTACGCCAGGATTTAAAATCATATATGGAAGAAAGATTTGATAGCTTAGAGCACGAGATTGTAATGATTAAAGAAAAAATAGGTATGATGTAAAAAGGCTTATTTTTTAATAGTTTGTCAGGTATAACTTGATATACTGAAAATGCTCACTCAGTTCACAATTTTTTTTCCTCCATTCCTTCTGAATGTCGGACGAAGATTCTACGAATCGTATCAACTTTAAAAAGTATGGTGTTTTGACAGGATCTACAGAATTGACTGGAGTTACAAAATATTAATGTTTTTGCGTATCCTTCCAAAACAATTATATTTAATTAGTCATTACATATGTGAGCTATTTGTAATACTTTGTATGAAAAAGTATTTCAATAATAATGTAAAACAAATAAATGAGGAATAACATGATGGAAAAAATAGGAATACTGGCATTAGGTCATGGAAGTAAACTCCCGTATAATAAAGAAATGTTAAGTGGAGTTGCCGATATGATCGCTGAAAAATATCAAAACACAGTTGTAAGGATCGGATTTATGAACATGAATGACCCTACCATGGATGAGGGATTAAAAGCCTTTGAAGGTACTGGTGTAACTACTATTGTAGCAGTCCCCATCTTCCTGGCCCATGGTGTACACACTACAGAAGATATACCTCAAATACTTGGGATCAGTAGGGAAGATCGAAAAACATCTATTGATATTAACGGAACTGATGTTACATTAGTATATGCAGAACCTCTTGGTGCCCACCCGTTGATAGCAGATCTGGCATATGAGAGGGCCATAGAAGCACTCAAATAGAATTATTATGCTGTTTTCCAATAAAGATGTAGCAGTACTTGACCTAACCCATGGCGGCATTCCTTTAGCTCGCTCTATTGCTAAACAAGCACATAGTGTCACAGCCGTAGATGTATACGGTACCGTGGATAAAGAAGTATTGTCGGATCTTGAAAAGGATGAAATTATTATTAAAAATAATATAAACAGTATTGATCCTGACCTTATAGTCGCGCCGGTACATATGGACCCGGGCCTGGTGCCTGATCCATTTTACTGTCCTGTCATAACACACCATATGGCAGTGGGTGTACTATTATTAAATAGTATAAAAAGCTCCAGGATTATCGAAATAACAGGTACAGGTGCCAAGACCAGCACAGCAGTCCTGCTGGCAGATATGGCATCTCGCAGTATGTCTGTAGTATCACATACCACCCATGGCGTGGAGCATTGGTCAAATGGTGTACCGGAAATGATATACCAGGGACTTAGTATTGCACCTGGCAGTATACTTGAAGCAATGGAACATACTTCAAATATCGATCCTGATCTTTATATTTTTGAGATCTCATTAGGAGGTACCGGTGCAGCAGATATAGGTATCATTACCACACTGGAAAATGAATATACTATTGCTAACGGCACTGCAACATCTACTGCTGCCAAGAACCAGATGGTCGAGTATGCAAGAAGAAGGAGTACACTATTAGTTAATGCTTTATCAAATGAAACAATCAATGCTCCGAATAGTGTCCGGACCGTTACCTTTAGTGATATCTCAAAAGATGCGGATGTATATCTGGAAGATCCTGGTACAGGTGTTCGGTCCATACATTATTCAGGGATGGATATTAGTTTCACACCCGGTACAGGCTATGACCCATCTGCATATTCCACAGCCATGGCGTGTACTGCTGCCGCCGCAGCTGTCCTTGGGATCGAACCTGATACGATCAGGTCTTCATTAGAGGCTTTTAAAGGTGTGGACGGAAGAATGAGGCTAAAAGAACTCTTTGGCAGGACAATAGTGGATAACTCAAATTCAGGGATGAATATCAGATCAGTTGAACATGCCCTGGATTATTCAAAAAAGATTGCTTCAAAAAAAAGCAGATCAATATTAATACTCGGGGAAGAAGCCCAGCAAGTATGTGAAGGTCTTGACCCAAACGACGTAAGTGTTTTTATCACAGACCATGTCAATGAAGTAGACAATATCTTTCTTGTGGGTGAGCGTATGAAGATAATAAATGGAAATAAGATCTCACATTTTTCAAGTCTTGATACTGCTATTAAGAAGGCAAGAGCCATAACCAGCAAAAATGATATAATCATTTCATGCGTTAAATGTTTCAGATAAAACGGAGGAAAAAAGAATGAACCCAGTAGTAAAACCCAAAGAACCTATGATCATGCACCCCAGACCCAGTTCTATTGTAGCAGCACTATACACATTACGTGATCTTGATGTTGATGTTGTTATACTGCATGGCCCTCCTGGATGTAGTTTCAAACACGCCAGACTCCTGGAAGAAGACGGATTGCGTGTGGTTACTACAGCCCTGGATGAATCAGGTTTTGTATTCGGAGGACATGATCAACTGGTAAATGTGCTTGAGAAGGTCATTGAGATGTTCAATCCCGGATCAATTGGGATAGTGGGTACATGTGCCAGTATGATCATTGGTGAGGAGCTTCACGAGGCTGTACTTGAGGTTAATCCCGATATGCCGGTGATAGAAGTAGAAGTACACGCAGGATATCCCAACAACACCAAAGGAGTGATCATTACACTGGAATCCGCACTGGCAGCAGGCATCCTTAGCGAAGAAGAGTTCACACGACAAAAAATATTATTAAAAGAAGCTACGGAAGTAGAGAAACGTCACGGTGCAGCCAGTAAGGAATATCTGGAACCAAGCCGCGGCGATACTAAATATACAGTTGCCAAAAGGATCATTGAGTTATTAAAACAAGGTAAAAAAGGTATAACGATCCTTAATGCCAAGAAGGAGACAGGATACATGTTCGCTGATATCAATGCGGCAGTGAATCAGGCTGCAAGTATGCTCCGATCAGGATCGGAAGTGATCAATATGGCAAATCTTGATGATACCCTGGGACTTGGTAGGGTCAGGGCGCATGCAAGTAATATTGCCGGCGATCTACAGGAAATGGGAATTACTGTACATGAGATCATAGGTGGTCTTGACGAATATCCAGTAGTGGGCGACAAGGTCAACAGGCTTATTAAAGAAAAATATAATGACTTTGATTTTGCTGTGATCACAGGTGTACCTCATGCTATTTCTATGGATAATCTGCAGGGTATGGAAATATTCTCAGTGACAAACGGACCAAGGCAGGTACTGCCCCTAAAAGAAATGGGACATGATCATGTTATTGTAGAAATTGATCTGCACCCGAAGACACTGGGCGTCAGTCATATCGTAGAATCCGACTTCGGAGCTACTCTACGGGAAATTGCAAAGGAGGAATCAACATAAAGCAGATCGCGATCTATGGAAAGGGGGGTATTGGCAAGAGCAGTACTGCATCCAATATTGCTGCCGCCTGTGCTGATGAAGGATATAAGGTAGCTATATTTGGCTGTGACCCAAAAAGTGATTCATCTATCACTTTACTTCGAGGAGAACGTATTCCTACAGTCATGGAACTGCTACAGCAGGGTGTGGATATAACAGAACCTGATGTGGTGTTTGAAGGTTATAAAGGAGTGAAATGCGTGGAAGTGGGAGGACCTGAACCAGGTATAGGGTGTGCAGGTAGAGGCATCATAGTAGCTATAAAGATGCTGCAAAAGAAATCATCTGTTATGACCGATAGCGATCTTGTCATATATGATGTGCCGGGAGATATCGTATGCGGCGGATTTGCCGCTCCGATACGTAAGGGTCTGGTTAATGAAACGTATGTACTGACATCAGGAGAATATATGCCGCTGTATGCGGCAAATAATATCTGCAAGGGATTTGCAAGGTTGAATAATCAATTATATGGTGTTATCTGCAACAGTAGAAATGCCTTAAATGAAGAGGCCATAGTCAGTGCCTTTGCAAAGGAATTAGGGAGTGAATTACTGGCATTTATTCCTAAGGACCCTATTGTCCAGTCATGTGAGAGAGCTGGATATTCTGTTATTGAGAAGGAACCGGATAGTGAGATTGCAGGTGTGTATAGAAAACTTGCCAGGACTATTATGGAACGGGATATAGGCTGTGAACCTGAACCTCTTACTGATAAGAGACTGAGGGAATTGACTGATTGAATTTTCAAGTAAATCCTCGCTAACGCCTGGATTTTATTGCTGAGGCTCTCGAAAGAGCCGAAGATTAGAAGATTCGTAAAATCTTCGAGACTTCATCGTTAAGAAATATCTTTGAAAGGATATCTCAATCATATTTTCCATACTAAAGAGCGAAGAGCCCAATTTAGGGAAAAATCCGAATTGAACAAGTCACTACCAAAAAATATATCACATTCGAGCCGATAATAATATTATATATTAGATCAAATAAAGATAGTACTTCATAGCAGGAAAAGATATTATGATAAAAAGACTGTTTCGATCCTCCTGGATAGACCTCTATTTAGTCCTAATTACCACATTCTTAGCTTTAGTTTTTATCCTTATCCCTCCTTTTGACCAGATCCTGCTCAGGATCCCATTTGCACTGGTATTGTTACTATTCCTCCCGGGATATGCTTTTATAGCAGTGTTTTTCCCTGGGCGAGACATCACTGGTATTGAACGGTTCACATTAAGCGTGGTAATGAGTGTCGCCATATCAGTGTTTGATGGTATTGCAGTCAGTATGACCGAATACCTTTTCAGGCCCATGTCTATAGTAGTTTCACTTTCAATAATTATTGTATTTTTTGTAATATTAGCTTTTATAGTCAGGAGGATGGTACCACATGAACGCCGTTTTAATCCTGATATCACACCACTTATCAGATCAATTAAAAATAAAAACAAGATGACCGATATCGAGAAAACATTGATTATAACACTGGTAGGATCAATCATTATAGCTAGTGGAATGCTGGCATATGCAAAAATGAATTACGAGGATGAAGAATTCACTGCATTATATATACTGGGACAGGACCAAAAGACAGAAGAATATCATACTCAATTTTTCTTTGGTGAGTCTACTTCTACAATAGTAGGTATTGAGAATTATGAGCATGAACATGTCAATTACACCCTACAAGTAGTACTTAACGGTAGAGAACTTACAAGACAGGATATAAGTCTGGATCATAATGAAAAGTGGATCAACAATGTATCATACATTCCGGATGTCATGGGTTCCGATCTTTTACTTGAATTCAATTTATATAAAGAAAAAAGTGATGATAAGTATCGATCAGTACATCTTAGTGTTTCATCAGCGGTTGATTACAGTCAGATCACTGATATGGAGGATTACATAATTGACGTACCTGAAATTATAAACGGCAATATGGAACAGGATGGTTATTGGATATTTGATAAAAAAGGTAGTTTTACCGGGAATTATGTAGACCATATCTATGTTTCAAAGTCACATTCATATGAGATATCGCTGGCATCAGATGCTAATAAAGGCGATTATGGTAGTATTTATCAGAATATTGATGCTTCACAAGGAGAAGGACTGGCAATAGTGACACTTGATATAAAGGATTCTATTACTTCAGATGACAAGGGGAAATATTTGAAACAGATCATACTCAATGATAAAATTGTATGGGAGGATGATGTTGAAGGTAATGAAGGATGGCAAAAAGTCAACTTCCTGGTCAGACTGTCTGAAACTAATCGCTTGGAACTGCGTGTTTATGCACAGGATAATATTGAAAATGGTAATGTGGAAGTCTGGTTTGATAATGTCCGGTTTGAAACGCTTACCACCCTGAACTTTGAGAGCTGGGAATCAAATATGACTCTGGGTATACCAACTGATATTACTGTAGCAATAGAAAATTATGAAAATGCTTATACGGAGTATGATCTGGAGATAAGGATTGACAATATACCTATAAAATTAATAAGGGTCAGACTTGACGGCCGTGAAGACTGGAATGAAACAATTTCTTTCATTCCTGAAATGACAGGGTCAAATATAAAATTAGAGGCAATTTTATATAAATATGGAAACTGGGATGAAACATATCGAGAAGCCGAAGTATTTGTATCTTCTTCAATTGACTATGATAATCTTGATACTGCACAGGCATATGTAGCAACACCTCCTGAAGTACTTAATAGTAATATGGAATATACTTCGATATGGGAATTCGAAGGAAAAAATTTTAGTGGTCTATATACTGATTCTATTTCAAAATCACCGGTTATCTCATATGAATTGCGGCTACTTCCGGATATAGATTCAACTGCAGGAGATTATGGGTCTTTTTATCAAGATGTTATTTCTCCGGATAAAGGATTAGTATTACTTTCGTTTAATGTGATGGATTCGATCAAGTCAAAAGATGAAGGTTATTATAAAAAACAAATATTACTTAACGATAGGGTTGTCTGGGAGGATGATGTTGCTGGTGATGAAGGGTGGATGCATAACGAAGTTCCTGTTATAATACAGAAAAACAATCGGCTATGTATGCATGTATATAAGTGTAAAGACAATTCAGATGATCTGGTTGTGTGGTGGGATGATATTGAGTTTAAACCATTCACCGAACGATAAGAAAGACTTGAATGAACGACCATTATAATATAGGAAAATAAACAATGAATGAAATAACCTCTTTGCTATATTCAATACCAACTAATGTATATATATTAGTGATCATAATGCTGATCATATTAATAACTATATTATTTATTTGTTCTATCTCTTTTAATAAAATCCTGCTTCGTACATATAATGCTCAAAAGGTCGAATCAGGTGAATTCGTCTATAATGTGATGAGCAAACTCACTGAAAAAGCAAATATTAAAACACCCGAATTATATTTATTTGAATGTCCGGTAGCAAATTCCTTTTCTATTACTAAGAAAAAAAGAAAAGCTATTATACTTACGACTACTGCTGTTAATAAACTGAAACCTGAAGAACTTGAAGCAGTTATAGCACATGAGCTAGGACATATAAAATATTCAAATCAACCCGGTTCATTCACTTCGGCATTGTCGTGGTTACTATTTCTACCAACTACTATTGCTCTATGGGCAGCACTTTTATGTGGTTTCGGACAGGAAGATGATATTGCACCTCAGTTTGTGAGATCTTATGTAATGGCATTGGTAGGACCACTTACTGCAGCTTTCATCCAGTTGACTACATCCGGATCAAGAGAATATGTTGCAGATGAATATAGTGCCCGGCTTTGTGGTGCAAATGTATTGGTAAACACACTTAAGTACCTGGATACGGGTGATCGGATATGTGATGTAAATCCTACACATGCCAGACTATTTTTCGTGAATCCGTTGAGTGATAATATACTTAATTCTCTTTTTAATACACATCCGTCTATTGAGAAAAGAATCAGGCGGCTGGAGGGAATTGATAAATGAGCCTGAAATGGATAATAGCGTTGTTTTTTAGTTTTTTTGCATTTATGATGATGTTGTTTGTAATAATTGTACTTGTTACATTTTACTATCAGGACTTTAGTTTTTCACGTACTGTTATGATCGGCTTGCCATATA
>MZXQ01000232.1:31297-32867 GCA_002926195.1 Candidatus Methanomarinus sp. HR1
TAATAAATAGATTAAAATACCAGCTACAACTGCAAAGATCAACCAACCAAGGTGGGTATGTACAAACATCATTGCATCGGATCCATAATAGAATCCGGTAAGATAAAGCGTAGTAACTCTGAATAAATTTGATATATATGCAACAATAATAGTTATCAGTAGCATAGCAACAATATTTCTTTTATCAAGTTCTTCCATCTTGGCATAACCTATAATAATCCCCATCAATAGAAACATAGAATAAAGCCCGGAACAGGGGCCACCAATAACAACGGTTATTTCTTCCACACCTTGTATCCGGATTGTTTCAACATCTATTATTTCAACTGGTATATTTATAATTCCGAGTATATACACAACTGGTATAAGAATAAAATAATGATCAAAAACATGTGTAAAATTTATATTTAATATATTGAATAAGGTAAAGAAAATGAGATATGATATAATAAATGTGGCAGAAAGATATGCAGTGAACTTACCCATTCTTCTTAATTCATTGTTATCAATACTCAAAGCAATTAGTGATGAGCCAAATAAAAAAGTCATAATATCAAGTGTTCCAAGGTTACTATCGCCTGCGAGATTAAATAAAATATCACTGATCACAATACCTAAACCGATTAATAAATACGGCTGTTTAATCTTTTTAACTTTAGCTGATCCTCCTATTTTGATCCTTGTTATTGCTATTAAGGCAACTAATAAGTAGATCATTCCAATGAATTTGGATCCTTCACTTATCTCAATTGTACCGCCTAAAAAGAGTGCTAATATTAGCAGTGAGATTGCAATATTGCGTCCTTTATTATTGTCGTCCATTCAATTAAAACCTGAAAATATACAATAGTAATTTCAATTATCCTTTCATATCATTTTATATATAATACTTAATTAAGTAATAAAGCGATGATGCTTAATAATTGTTTGGCTGGAGTTATCAGGTAATAATACGTTTCAACTTTTTAATTTCGTCTTTTTGCACAATCCAAAGAAAAATGAAATATGAAGAAGTTCCCATAGCAATTGATAGTATTAAGATTAAAACGGGAGAATATGAGGAAATGAGATTCTGTAGCATTAATACTAATGCCACCATTAGTATAGACCCACACAGACCCGGTAGTATAGTCCTTATTGTGGATAGCAAAGGCCTATCTATGATCCTGCTGGATTCAATGAGTCCTAGCATTAGTATAAATATGGAAGGAAGGGTGACAGATATGCCTGTTCCAAGTATGCCATAATGGAACGTAAGCGGGTATATCGTGATAAGTATTAAGATTAAATGTAAACAATTGATCTTGGTTATAATTTCAGGCATTCCGGCAGCAAGATAAAGGTTTTCAGAGATTTTTAACATGGCTCTGGTCACTCCGTATATGCAGAGTATTTGAAGTACATCTTCAATAGGCAGCCATTTATCTCCATAGACCACTTTAATAAAATACCACGCTATTGCCATTAAACCAAAGGCTGCCGGAAAGATTATGAGTGATAGGTATTTCATGGTAGAAAGATAAGCACAACCCAATTTTTCTTTATTATCCTGCATCATGGAATATGCCGG
>MZXQ01000232.1:32903-33235 GCA_002926195.1 Candidatus Methanomarinus sp. HR1
GGTTATGTCCACAATTGAAATCAAAAAGATAATAAAACTTCCTATCATTACGTGTTTCCCAAAGCTAAAGAGCATAACAGCAATCCTTCCATTGAATTTCAGGGATGGCCTCCAGTCAGATGCATGCCAGATAGTGATAACACTTAATACCTCAAGGGCTAACCGACCAAATACCAGACTCCATACTCCAAAACCATAGAAGGCCATTGTTATAGCCGTAGCAGCATAACCTATTTTTGGAATTACCTTAGGAATTACCATTTTTTTGAATTTCAAGTCTTTTATCAGTAGTGTTCTTGGCAGGCTGCCGAATGACCATATTACAAAAGCTA
>MZXQ01000232.1:33363-39513 GCA_002926195.1 Candidatus Methanomarinus sp. HR1
GAAACCCATAAAACTCCTTGTAATATTATAGTTTTAAGGGACATGAGTATCATAATTAGTTTTGTTAGTTATTAAGGGTTCTATAGTTATATAATATATGGGGGGCATACAATAATTCTAATGGAATGTGATTTTACACATAGAAAATATAGAGATCTCTGTCAGGCAGTAGTATCATCCGGATATATCCCGTTGACAGTTCATGATTATCTTACACAGGGTCATGCTAATAACTGCATTATCCTGCGCCATGATGTTGATAGAAAACCTAATAGAGCTAAAAAAATGGCCAATATAGAACATGATCACGGTATTACTTCAACATATTATTTCAGAACTGTTAAGGAAGTATTTCAGCCTGATATCATAAAAGAAATCTCAAATTTGGGTCATGAGATAGGTTTTCATTACGAAGTGCTGGATAAAGCAAAAGGTGACACGAATAAAGCGATACGGATATTTGAGAATGAACTGGAAGACTTGAGAAAAATTGCCAAAATTACTACTATATGCATGCACGGCAATCCATTATCACAATGGATAAATCGTGACATATGGAACACATTTAAATTTTCTGACTTTAACATAATCGGTGAAGCATATCTATCTATAGATTATAATAATGTATCCTATTTTTCTGACACCGGACGTGCATGGAATAGTTCCAGATTTAGTATTAAAGATATTGTCCAGGTTAATTCTTATAAAGGTAAGATCAAATCTACTGATGAGTTAATTAATCTGATACAAAGCCATACACAACAAAGTATTTGTATATTAGTACATCCAAATAGATGGACAGACAATTATGGAGATTGGGTGTTTGAGCTTATGTGGCAGAATATTAAAAATGTAGGAAAAGCTGTAATAAAGTAATAAAATTCATATGATAAGAATAAATGGCTCCCCGGATACATCTAAGTGGAAAGAATTTATTTATAATCATCCGTTTGGTAATATCTTTCAGACCTTGGAAATGGCGAAAGTCTATAAAAACACTAAGAATTATGAACCTATAAGTCTTGCTGCTATTGATGAAAAATATGATGAAATTCTTGGAATATTACTGGGAGTAGTAATAAGTGAGAAGAATGGACTTTTAAAAACGTTATCATCGAGGTTGATAGTACAAGGTGGTCCTCTGTTTCAAGATACTCCAGCAGGACAAAATGCCGCCACATTGTTAATAAATCATTATGATGAGATTGTTAGAAAAAAGGGGTTATATAACGAAATCCGAATGCTTTCGGATATTCCACAATTCGATTCTATCATTACCAATTGTGATTATATTTTTGAGAATCATTACAATGCATTTATTCATCTAAAAAATAGATCTATTGAAGAATTGTGGAAACAAATAAAAAGAGATAAAAAAAGAGGAATTAAGAAAGCAGAACAATCAGGGATTACCATTGAAGAATGTAATGATATCAATGAAATTGAAATAGTTTATAAGTTGATAAGTGAAACATATAAGGTTGCTAAAATACCACTTGCTGATATCTCTTTATTCAAATCAGTATTTGATATATTAGTTCCAAGAAATATGGCTTTGATATTGTTTGCAAAATATAAAGGAAAATATATCGCTACCCAAGTAGCTCTGATGGATAAAAAGACTGTTTATGCATGGTATACCGGTTCTTCCAGACAATTTTTATCATACCATCCCGGAGATCTTTTAATTTGGCATCTCTTAAAATGGGGAATAGAAAATAAGTATTCTATTTTTGATTTTGGTGGAGGAGGAAGTGAAACAAAAAATACTAATTTAAGAGAGTATAAACAGCGATTTGGTACTGAATTTCCAGATTACGGAAGATATAATAAAGTATATTCTCCATATAAAATGAATATTTCAAAAATTGGGTTTAATATTTATAAAAGAATATGCATTAAATGATCAGGAATTTTATCTATGAGTGTGATTATAACACATGCACGTGTAAGGAATGCATTAGCAGCAACACGAAATATTGGCAAGCATAACATAAAGGTTATTACATCGGATAGTATATATCCTTCTACTTCATTTTTCTCAAGATATTCTTCATCGTATTTTAAATATCCATCCTATAAATTAACGCCTGATTTATTTATAAATTCATTAAAAGATTTTACTAAAAAAAATAAAGATGTGAATATGATAATGCCAATGACCAGTGAAACTTTTGTTTTATCTAAATATCGAAATTCATTTGACAAAAGAGTCCACATTCCTATGGCCACACACGAAGCTATCATGAAAGCCAATAACAAGCAATATTTAATGAAATTTGCGGATGAGCTGGGTATAAATATTCCACAGACCTATACAATTAATGATATTTCGGAGTTAAAAAAAATAAGCAATGATGTTCTATTTCCGGCTGTAATTAAACTGAAGGAAGGTATGGGGTCAAAGGGATTACAATATGTACACTCAAAAGAAGAATTGATCAAAGAATACAAGAATACCATTAAAAATTTTAATCTCAATCAGTCTGATTATCCATTAATACAGGAATATATTTCCGGTACTGGATATGGAGTTTCTATGCTTTTTAATCAGGGGGATCCCAGAGCAATATTCACGCATAAAAGAATCAGGGAATATCCGATTACCGGTGGCCCCAGTACTGCCAGAATTAGTGTCAGGCATACTAAGATGGAAAAGGATGCTACTACATTACTTAAAGAACTTGATTGGCATGGAGTGGCAATGGTCGAATTTAAAATGAATGATATTACTAAAGAGCCCTATTTGATGGAGATCAATCCCCGATTTTGGGGTTCTTTGCATCAGGCGATCTGTGCCGGAGTTGAATTCCCGTATTTACTATATACAATGGCAACAGAAGGTGATGTCTCGCCTGTATTCACATATAAAAAAGGTGTAACAGCAAGATGGATGCTTGGAGATTGTCGTGCATTAATTGATTATATCAGAACAGATAAACGAATGAGTGTTTTAAAAGATTTTTTAAAATTATATGGTCATGATTTATATTATGATGATTTGTCCATCAATGATCCACTTCCAACTATTATAGAAATTATCATGCCCCTCATGAATCTTATTAAGAAAGGAAAATTGAAATTTAGCCCGGAGGATTAATAGCCATTACAGCAATAGATCTTCATATACATTCAATGTATTCGTTTGACTCATTCGTAAGTCCGGAAAAAATCATTAAGACAGCTCAAAAAAAAAATCTTGATGGTGTGGCAATAACAGACCATGGTACAATAAGGGGAGGATTGAATGCAAAAAAAATTAAATCGGATATTGTTACAATCATCGGATCCGAAGTAAAAACAGAAATAGGAGATTTAATTGGATTGTTCTTGAATGAAGAGATAAAATCTTGTGGGATCTGGGATGTTATCGAAGAAATACGAGACCAGGATGGGATTATTGTCATACCACACCCTTTCCGTTCAAATCGTACAGATTTTGACCATGAACTGATCAGGAAGATCGATGCCATTGAAGGATACAATGCAAGAACCGAATTGAAAAAAAATATTCAAGCCCAGGATTTTGCAAAATTACATGATTTGCCAGTTACTGCAGGCAGTGATGCCCATTTTTCCCGGGAGATCGGCCTGGCAAGAACAATTATGGATCCCATTTCATCTGAAGAAGATATCAGAAAATCAATAACAAGCGGAAATATGCATATTGAAGGTACTCCAGCACCACTATATTTCAGGGGTGCAAGTAGATTAGTAACAGACTTTAAAGCCGGGGAGTGGTATAGGCTACCATATACTTTTTATAAAATATCATTGAAAGGTGCGAAAAGTTTTTCTAGTAGATATAAGAGGAGGCAATAATGCCAATTGCGCCGAATTTAATACCTCGATTCAATTCTGATTATAAATTAGAAGATTTTTTTTATGCGGTTAGATCAGTTTTTAAGAGTAATACAGACCCAGGTCAATTAGAATCGATATTTGGTAACAGGGACTACTATTTTACTAATAACGGAAGAAGTTCTCTCTATGTAATACTTAAGTCATTAGATCTTCCGAAAGGCTCTAAAATAGGTGTCCCGCTTTATTCATGTTTAGTTGTATTAGATGCTATAATAAAAGCCGGTCATATTCCGTGTTTTATTGATATTGATCTAAATAATTATACTTTGGATGTGCAGGATCTGGGAAAAAAAAAAGATGATTTGGATGCAATTATAGTTATTCATACATTTGGACGTCCCGCTGATATGGATGAGATTTCAAAGGATGCTGGTGATATACCTATTATTGAAGATTGTGCACATTCATTATTAAGTGACTATAAAGAAAAAAAAACCGGTACAATTGGGGATCTTTCGTTTTTCAGTTTGGCAAAATACATATCAGCTGGCGGGGGGGGCATGATTATTGTAAATAATAATAAATATTCTAAAAGAATTAAAGAGGAACTGACTTTTTTAGAAACTCCCACCAAACGAAGGGAAATTATTCATTCGTTATATATTTATATTTATTCTTTTTTATACCATAAACCCTGGTTTGGTGCATTTGCCTTTCAAATAGGATCTTCTATTGAGAATAAGGTAGATATTGCTTCAAAAAGAGATTTTAAAGTGTCACGAATTAGAAAAAGTGATTTTGGTGTATTTATTCAAAAATTGGAAATGTTGGGGAAAAAGGTAGAATTGCAAAGAAAAAAATCTCAAAAAATGCTAAACGAATTACAGGGTGTTAAAATAACATTGCCTTATGAGCAAAAAGATACTCTAAGTAATTTTTATCTTTTTCCTATACTCTTTGATAACAAGAAAGATAGGGACAGAGCACATGAATTATTAAGAACCATGAATGTCGATACTGCAAAATTATATAGCATGACACCAATTCTCGCAAAACAATATTATGGATATGAAGGTGATTGCCCCAATACTGAGGAATTTGCCAATAGAGTTTTAACTATACCTAATTATTATTCTTTAACGATGGAAGAATTATCAACGATAATAAGTGCTGTAAAAAAAATAGGGGGATATATATGAATATTATGGTTGGAATAGGACATCCGAAACAGGTACATTTATGGAAAAATATTATAAAAAATCTTCAAAATAAAGGACATAATATCAAGATAGTTACATGGGATAAAGATATAACTCTCTATTTACTAAATGCTTTTGGTCTTGAATATGAAGTGGTTGGAATAAATTATAAGGGTTTAATAAAAAAGGGATTTAATTTATTTTCAAGCGATTTAAGGGTATTAACAATAGCACGAGAGTTTAAACCGGATATTCTATTGGCTGGGGCACCATATCTGGCACATGTTAGCAGACTGATCAGAAAACCTCACATAAGTTTTACCGATACAGAACATGCAAACCTTACCAATCTATTATCATTTCCTTTTACCGATTACGTTATTACTCCTTCGTGTTATAGTGGTAAAATTGATCCCGACAAACATATTGAATTCAATGGATTCATGGAACTTACATATCTGCATCCTAATTATTTCATACCCGATCCGGCATTTTTAGAACAAATCGGATTAAACATTAATGATAAATTCGCTATTGTAAGATTTGTCGCATGGGACTCCAGTCACGATATTAGTGATAAAGGATTTGACGATCCGGTAGAAGTTGTAAAAGTCTTAGAGAGATATTGTAAGGTATTTATTACTTCAGAAATAGAATTACCAATAGAATTAGATAAATACCAATTGAATATTTCTCCTGAAATAATGCACCATCTGATGTACTATGCAAATATTTTTATTGGAGAAAGTGCTTCAATGGCATGTGAAAGTGCTATCCTCGGAACACCTGCTATTTTCGTATCTACTTCCAGACGGGGTTATACTGATGAACTTGAGTCACAATATGACATGGTTTATACTTTTTCTGACCCAAAAAGCTGCCAGGAAAATGCACTTGATAAAGCAGTCAAGTTATTAAGTAATAATAGCACGAAGAAAGATTGGCAAGATAAAAGAAAGAATTTACTTAAAGAAAAAGTCGATGTTACTAAATTTATAATTGAATTTGTGGAGAATTATACAGATAGTTTTATATAAGTTTAGATATTAATAGTATCAATTGAGATAAATATTAATAATAATTGAATAATACATTTAATGGATGGGAAAATGATCGTAGCAATACACCAACCTAACTATCTTCCTTA
>MZXQ01000232.1:39643-41247 GCA_002926195.1 Candidatus Methanomarinus sp. HR1
ATTATTCTACATACGAACAGGATATTTTTAAGATCTACCAAAAAAGCTATGAAAAACTCATTGATTTAAATATGGAAATAATCTATTTTCTTATGGATGCATTTAACATAAAGAAAAAAATTATATTCTCAAGTGAATTAGGTTTCACTTCAAAATCCAGCCAACGTCTGATTGAAATAGTAGAAGCACTAGGAAGTAATATATATTTATCCGGACCTGGTGGTCAAGAATATCTTGATATCTCATTATTTAACGATAAAGGTATCAAGGTATTATTTCAAGATTATAAGCATCCGTTATATGATCAATATTATAAAGGATTCATACCTAATTTATCAGCTATTGATGCATTATTTAATATTGGAAATTTATCCGAATAAATATGAGAGTTAATAATATGAAAAAAAAAGTTATTCTTGCAATAGGAGCTCATCCCGATGATATTGAGATCGGTTGTGGTGGTACTATAAAGAAACATATTCTCATGGGTAATGATGTTTATTATGTAATAGCTACTAATGGAGAGAAAGGTGGAAAAAAGGAAGAGAGAATTGCGGAGGCAAAAAAGGCAGCAGAATTAATGGGTGTAAAAAAAATTGATTTTTTAAATCTTCAGGATTCATTTGTATTTCACAACGGTGAAACTGTGCAACTATTAGATGAAGTTATGAAAAAAAGAACTCCTTCTATTGTATATGTTCATTCATTAAGAGATTATCATCAAGATCATAGTAATATAGCAAAGGCAACCTTATCTGCATCAAGAAATATGAAAAATAGTATTTTATACTATGAAGCTCCATCTACAACATTGGAATTTACGCCGATTGCTTTTAGAAATATTAGTGATACTTTTGAATCCAAGATTGAATGTATTAACCAATTCATTTCACAAGAGAAAAGGGAATATATAGAAAGACAGGCAATAATAGATTTATCAAAATTCAGGGGAAAAACGATCAAAGTTGAATATGCAGAAGCTTTTGAGGTGGTTAGATTAATTGAATGGTAATGTAGATTTATCTAAAAATTATTTACTTATTACTCCTTGTAAGAACGAAGGCGATCATCTTCCTGATTTAATAGAGTCTATTGCTTCACAAATCATCAGACCTATTATTTGGATAATTATTGACGATGGAAGTGATGATAATACTCCTCAAATAACNGGGTTACATTTAGCTAATATTATGAGCAAAGGATTTAATTATGCGATTGAGTATTGTAATAAAAATGGAATTGAGTATAAATATTTAGGCAATGTTGATGGAGATTTAACAATAGAACATACCTTTTTTTTAAATTTAATTAATGAATTTGAAAAAGATCCTGCTTTAGGTATTGCAAGTGGAGGTACCAATTTTACTATTAACAATGAAGTGGTGCATGTCAAAGGATTATCTGTCGATGAACCGTCAGGAGGACATATGTTAATTCGGCGTAAATGTTATGAAGATTGTGCTGGAATTCCACAGTCATATTCATACGATTCAGTTCTAAAAGCAAAGGCCAGATTGGGAGGATGGACAAATAAAAGATTCGAAGATAATTTAGCAACTGAAGCAAGAGATGTAAATAGTGCAGAAGGCTATTTTAAAGGATTC
>MZXQ01000232.1:41313-41838 GCA_002926195.1 Candidatus Methanomarinus sp. HR1
CAAATAGAAGATGATTTAATCAAGGATTATTACTGGAACAAATGGAAAAGAATATATAAAGACAGATTAACTTCGAGGGTTACATATGAAGTTGTCAAATAGAGTAAAATTTTTACTTTTCTCATTTCTTATAATATTAAATTTCATCCTCAGATTACAAGTCAGACCCCGTGAGATTGGATATGATTCTATTGAAATGCATATTATGGCAGTCTCTCTATCAGAATTCGGATATGCCAAGTGGTTCCTGGACCCTATGTCTATAGTTGGTATTTATCCTGCCTCTTATACCAGTGCAATGCATTTTCTTATTTCAGGAATCTCTCAAACTACCGGACTTGGAATGAATTCTACAATTTTTATGTATACGATTTTCTTAGGTATTATTAGCATTTTTATAGCATATTCAGCAGCAAAGGTATTTATAAACGATGATGTTTTTGCTTTTTTTTCGGCTCTGTGTTTTTCAACCTCACTGGCAGTATTAAATTATACCACCTGGACAATTCCAGCCAGGGGTTTATT
>MZXQ01000040.1:0-7892 GCA_002926195.1 Candidatus Methanomarinus sp. HR1
CTGCAATTTTCCAATTAAGAGACATTAAATCAGTCCAGCCAAAACGATTATCTAATCCCCCTATGATACATATAATAAGAAATAATATCATAAAGCCTATCACTATAAACTTATCCCAACTTTTAGTATTCTTATGTACCCTAGAACGCTCTTTTACAAGTTCTGTATTTTTTATTCCAATAGTCAATATTACAAAAATTTGACAGCAAACCCAAGAAGTCGCAAGAAAAATCCATCCACCAATCCAGTCAATTCTGCCTGCGGATAAAAATAATGCAACTGCATATATTGCAAGGAGTATTAAAAATGAAAAAACTTCCTTTATTATAATAGCTGCATATGAATCATTTGATTGAAGCGGTATTTTGTTAAACATATCATCCTCCCAATTTGTTTTTCTCATTATAATTTCTTTAACATTTGTGGACATATGTACCTTTTGTTTCCAAAAGTGAGGTTCGGAATTTTATATAACTTTCCCACCATATACGACGTTGCAACCGAAGCCCGTAGTGTATATGCTGTGTTATATGAAGTTGCCGATATCTATTCCAATCCATAAACTTGTCTTGGTGCAAGATACTCTGGAAATTTATCTAAAAGGGCTAAGCGGACAAGGTAGCAGAGGTGACACGCATCTATATACTCATCATCATGCTTCACATTGTACTCTTTAGCCAAAAGAGCAGGCCCACCTCTAATTAAAGGTCCACAGATTGGGTGTGAATTAGCATCGTAATCCTTAACAATCTTTGATAGAGGAGATTCCCAAATATTACCTATACTCAGTCCCTGACAGACATGAACATGTCCATATGGATCGATGTGAACCCTCTTAGGGTCTTTAAGATCCTCATAAGGGCATTCTGTGAATTTTGTCCCAAGGCCAGGAAGTGAGGAAGATTTAAATATATAATATTATAATAGATATATGGGGGTCATAAACAGGCCTTGGACTATAACAGGCTGTCCGACAATTCAAAATATCGTGGGAAAGAAAGTCGATTAAGCCTTTAAATTACAAAAGAAGGGAAGAATATATTACTGTCAGTAATTGTCTGACAACCTGTATAAGTCCGGGGTATAGTGACTTATATTGAATATATTCATTAAAGAAAATTTTAATCGTAAACACAAGGAGATGTTTTTATGGAATTAATGGCAAATTTGAATGATAGTATCGGTCTTTTAAAAAATACTTTTGTTGTGATTGCAAGAAATCCTGCTATTTTTAAGCCAACACTTGCACAAATAATTATAGCAACTTTAATATGGTTATTCTTAATTGGGAGCTTTACAATTTTGTTTTTAATACAAATACCATCGCTCATTCTTATATCGATATTAATGTTACTTATTTCAGTAGGGTTGTGGATTCTATTTCCGTTTATCAAAATGTATTATCGTGCGGCACAGTCCTGGATCGTATACAATACTTTTAAAGGTAATAATATTTCGCATAAAGACGGAATCGCAAGAGCGAGGCAGAATAAAATGGATATTTTTATCCTTGGACTTTTGGAGATTATGTTTAATGCTCTATCAAAAAAATTAAAACAAGGGAGTGGAAATAGTGGGGGTCTTTGGACTATATTAAATATTCTCTTGAAAATGACAGGAGCATTGGTTGAAGAAGCCTGGGATTTGGTTGGGCATTTTCTATTGCCAGGTTCAATAATCCCTGAAAAAACCGTTGGAGAGGCTTTATCAGACATAAAAAATTTAAAAAATAATGTACCTGGAAGTCTTGTCGGTGCTTTAGGGATTGATTTTATTGGTGATGCGATAAGAGGATATGTTACTTTTGTCTTTGTATTGATAATTTTTGCTGGATTCGGTGTATTTTATTTTACATCATCGGCAGCACTTATGATTATTGGAATTGCGCTAGCAATATTATTCAATTTCATAGCAAAGATATTTGTGGATATGATAAAAACAGTATATTTCACAATATTTTATGTTACTTTAACAGTCCCAGAGGAGATTCCTGAAGGGATAAGGGAAGAAGTTACTAATTATTTAGCACTTAAAGCTTAAAAAAATCCACGATCATCATCTAGGATGCCCCGGATTCAATCGATAGCGAAATCCGGGGTCGTTGACTGCGAGATGAGGGATTTATACTTGGATAATCTGTGAAATAATTTCAATAAATATTGCTCAAATTGGGTGCGTTGCCCAAAAATACCCGAATCCGGCCTGATATTTACAGCTCAAGCATTCCTCTTCTCTTTTAACAAGTCACTATACCCCGGTCTTCTCTCTATATAAAGTAAGCATGTTATCTATTGTCTCAGGTGTAACTTTACCAAGCTGGGAAACTGTCTCATAGAACCTTGACGGTACTTTTATTCTGCTTAAATCGAAGCCTTCCTGTTTCTTGAATTGGTACTTTGCAAGGAAAATCTCCTTGCCCAAAGCTTCCAGTTCATCCCTTGTCTTTATAATACCTACACTTGCAAGAGAATCAATCATAATCTGCTCGCTATAAACGCCTCTGGCAAAGAGACAGCATACTAGACTGTTATTTACCATACGCCAGTAGTCTTCATAAATAATCTTATCTACCATTTTTTCCTCTGTCAACTGCTGGCTGGAAGCTTTCTGGTCAATGCTGTAACCGCCATTATCCAGATGCGAATGTCGTACACCCACTATCTGGCCAATTATCGAGGCAGGACCAGTATGATATCCTGCGATCTCAACTCCGGCCAGATTAATGGCGTAGTCCTCTCCGCCGTATTCAGCCGCAGCCACAGCAGTACCTTTTGCCAGTGCCTGGTAGAACTTATTTGGCATCTTTACGATCTGATCAAGAGCTTTTAGATACTTGTCAGTATCTCCCCATCTTAATGCGATCCCCAGAGTATCCGAAGGATTGATAAGATCACGTTCATAGGCCTCAGTAGCCCATGCCAGTACGCCGCCCACACTAAGAACATCCAGACTATAACGCTCACATCTATCGATCAAACGCAGTACATCTTCTGCCAGTGTAATGCCAAGATTGGTACCAAGAGCATAGATAAGTTCATAATCATAACTGATATGACGGAACTCAAACTCATGCCCCTTATGGAACTGGGTCTTCAGCGTAGCAATATGGATGCACCCGATTGGGCAGTTACTGCATGCTATCTTACGAAAGAGAAGGTTATCTGCGAAATATTCACCTGATAAGCTCTCTGCATTTTCAAAATGTGATTGTTTAAGGTTCTTGGTAGGCAGTCCTTTTAACTGGTTCAATACATTGATATTAGCTGCTGTCCCGAGGTCATGGTATTTATCCATAACATCAGTATCCACAACCGAATTATAGAGTTTATTATACATTTTCTTAAAAGCTGACATATCAGGGATCTCAATCTCCTCAGTTCCCGATATTACCATAGCTTTGAGGTTCTTGCTTCCAAATACAGCACCCAGTCCAAGCCGTCCGAAATGCCGGTAGGTATCAACATTCACATTAGCATACCTTACCTGGTTCACACCACCTTCTCCGATACGCATAATGCTGCGTCTGCCTTTCCCGGGCTCTACATTTCTAAGTATCTGACCGGTCACTTCAATTGACGAGACGTCCCAAATACTGGCAGCGTCCTTAACCTTAACCTCTTCATCGTGTATAGAAAGGTAGGACGGTTTATCAGAACGCCCCTTTATGACAATGCTATCATATCCGGCAAACCGCATGGCCATTGCCAGCCGACCGCCTACATGGGATTCACCCAATTCATTAGTAAGAGGTGATTTGAACATTGATACTGCTTTTGATGCACACGGAAGAAGTGCGGTCAGGGGTCCTATACTTATTATTATAGGAGCCTGTGGTGATAACGGATCAACCCCGACAGGACATTCCTCAAGCAGCAACTGGGTTGCCACGCCTGTTCCGCCCAGATATTTATCAAACAGATCAGCACGATCACGAATAGTATGTTCACCTGTATCAAGGTCAATATATAATACATTAGACCACATAATTATAGCACCTCTACTTTTCTTAATTCAAGTACATCATGACTGCAGAATTTTGAGCATACACCACAATGAGTACATATTAATGGTAGTCCTGATCTATCAAAATGTATAGCACCAGGCAAACATGCCTCTGCACATAATTTTCCTCCATCACAGAGGTCTTTATTAAACACAACACCGCCACCATCCCTGGGAGTTAATGCCCCGGTCGGACATGCTCTGGCACATGGAGGATCATGACATGCGCGGCATACGATTATCACAAACGCGCTTTCGAGTCCACCTGAAGTCCTTATATCTATTGCACTGTCTATCAATGATACTGTATTTACATTAGTACGGCTGCAAGCAAGCATACAGCTAAAACATCCGATGCATCTATTCGGATTAGCAACTTTAATTCTTGAAGGCATAGAAGTTTTTCCCCTTTTATATCTGTATAGATATATTGATATTCACAGTATTTATGACTATGGTGTTTAAGGAAAAGTCTTTCTATTTTGTCTTATATCTATTTGTATTTTCGAATTCAACCTGATCGAATTATAGATAAATATGTATCCACTTCAAAAAGTATGGTATTTTGATATTTGTGATCGGTTAAGGAATTTTAATCTGTGTTAATCTGTGTTAATCTGTGTCTGAAAAAAATAATTTCTGACTTTATCAAGATTACTTTCTATTCTATATAGTGTATAACCCTGGATAAGAATCGTAAGCAATGTACACTTTCTTGTTAGAATTTACTTTTTTTTAGACACAGATTAACACGGATTTACACAGATTTCTCAAGAGGCAATATTTCATTAAAAAAATTATTAAATTATCATGATTCTTAAAGAGGTATTAATTACCCTTAGATTTAAAGTGGATACATAAATATGCATATATCCAATGTCTATAATGTAGTAACCATGTCAATCGAACAATATCTAAATAAAATCCCTTCCATCAAACGTTCTACTCAAGGCACTATCAATATCGACCCTCTCCAGCGTGGAGGATTGTTAACTGACGAAGCTAAAAAAGCTCTTATAGAATGGGGGGACGGGTATTCTATCTGCGACTTCTGCCCCGGTGCACTGGATATGATCAAAACGCCACCAATCCATGATTTTATCCATAGTGCACTACCTGAATTTTTAGGTACTGATAAAGCCAGAGTTACCAACGGCGCTAGAGAGTCGAAATTCGCGATCATGCATTCTATGGCAAAAAAAGGTGACTGGATAGTTCTTGATAAAAACGCCCATTACTCATCGCATGTGGCAGCCGAGCGTGTAGACCTGAACATCAAAGTAGTGCCCAGAAATGAATCTCCTGATTATAGCATAGACCCACAAGGATATGGTACAGCCATAGAAGATGTGATCAGTGAATCGGGAACACCTCCTGCTTTGGCTCTTATCACTTACCCGGATGGAAATTACGGGAACCTGCCTGATGTTACAAAGATCGCTGCTATCTGCCATGAATATAATGTCCCTTTGATATTAAACGGTGCATATTCAGTAGGCAGGATGCCTGTAAAAGCTGATAAACTGGGTGCGGATTTTATTGTTGGCAGCGGGCATAAATCAATGGCATCCTCAGGACCAATCGGTGTACTGGGTGTATCGGATGAATATTCCAAAAAAGTATTCATACGATCATCCGCCAACAAGGCCAAAGAGATAGAATTTTTAGGCTGCAGTGCCAGAGGAGCCACTATAATGACCATGATCGCTTCCTTCCCCAAAGTTGTCGAACGTACAAAACACTGGGATGAAGAAGTGGAAAAAGCCAGGTGGTTCTCTTCACAAATGGAATCATTGGGTATGATCCAGATGGGTGATAAACCCCACAATCACGATCTGATGTTCTTTGAAACACCAGTATTATATGAGAAATCAAAGACCGAAAAAAAAGGACGGTACTTCCTGTATAAAGCACTTAAGGCACGCAACATTCATGGCATTAAGCCAGGACTTACCAAATTCTTTAAACTGAGTACTTTCGGGTTGCCTATGGAAGAACTACAAGTTGTTGTTGATGCCTTTGATGAGATAATCAACGCATAATAAACGGCATTCTGGCATCTTTAGGTATAGTATGGATATATTTAGCCCGAAATCCCGGGTCGCGCATCAGGCAGCTTGGAGCACTTTTTTTATATACAGGTTCTTTACCTATACGCTTCCAGATATCCTTTAACGGTTCATTTCTAACATTTCCGAAACTAAGAGGTGTATAAGCACAGGGCAGCACATCACCTCCTGAGGTTATATGTACCCAACGTTTGCCAGCAAAACATCCGAACATATCAGGGCCCATGAAATATGGGAAAGCAATAACCCTTGGCCCGTCCTTGAGTTTGTTCTTTTCCTGCTGGAACCTGGCCAGTCTGGCTACATCATTAGAATTGATAGTCTCACTTTCATGATCAAGCCATCGACCTACTGCTACGATCTCATATAGTGATATCTCATGTATCCCTTTATCCTGCGCAAGATTATAGAACTCTTCAAGATCATCAATATTATCAGGTGTGACCACTACAAATAAGCCGGTCAACAGACCTGCATCAAGGGAATTACTGATACCATTCATAACATCCTCATAAGATCCTGTCCTGCCCCTTATCCGGTCATGCTCTTTTGGGTCGGGACTATCCAGGCTTATCAGGACTGCATATAGTCCGGCATTTTTCAATTCTTTTGCTTTTTCGGCACTCAGTCCATACCCTGAAGTAAAGGAAATTGCAATAGCTTTACTCTTATCTACGTGTCTTACCATGTCTGCAAGGTCGCTCCTGAGCATAGGTTCACCGCCGTCAAAAGAGATTAGATATGTACCCAGTTCAATTGATTCATCGATAATTCTATTAACCTCATCAAGCGTAGGTTCAGGGCCTGCTATAATATCGGCAGCCCCGCAATGAATGCAATTATTCGGACAGCGCATCGTGATCCCAATAGATGCCTGATCAGGAACGCGTTTTTTCATGACTGCCGCTATCAGGGCTGATATCAGTCTGTCAAACGCAGTACTTGGCACCGGAGGTGCCCAGGACGAAAAGATGATCTGATCCTCAACTGAGATCGGCTTTTCTTCAAGAAATATTTTATTGATCCGTTTGATGATAGGTCTGGCTACCTGGGATAAAGTACCTTGTGGAATAAGCTGTACTTTACCGTTCTCGATCTCGGCATTGATCTTTACATATGATTTTTCATAGACTCTCATGTTAAATCCCATATTTAGATGGACATCCCATTACCAAAAAATTAGCATCTACTCTGTCTTCTGAAACCAGTATTCCTCTGACTGATACTTTTGCGCCTTCTGCTAATTGTGGAACAATCTCACCACTGTAATGAACCTCAATATCTGAGATATCGTCAGTCAGGATAAAAAAAGTCTTTGTTCCTTCAATGCTAAGAGTGTCCTGTTTTACATTACCTGTAATCTCTACAGGTTGGTTAATATAAACTGATGCGTTCATTTTAATGTCAGTAACTGTAAGGTATTCGGATGAAAAATCGAGTCCCCACATTCCAACAATTACTATAAGTATAATAGCTACTAATGATATTGCGATCTTATCTTTTTTTCTCATAGGAAGGCCTTTATTCCAATTACTTATTTTTTAATAAATCTATCTGTTTGCTTAGCTTTTTTCTTATTTGCAGTAGTCTGAAAATATATATTAAAAAGACTATCCATACAATACCAAATGCTAATAATAAGGATTTGGAATATATCAGGTTTGATATTAATGTTTGCATAGTAGATATCTTATACATTAGTTCTTATATTAAGATAGTGTTATTTATTGAACAAAATCCTCCCTTCGGTCGGATTTTATTGACTGAGGCTCTCGAAAGAGCCGAAGATTAGAAGATTCGCAAATCTTCGCCTGAAGATTA
>MZXQ01000040.1:7909-13578 GCA_002926195.1 Candidatus Methanomarinus sp. HR1
GAAGATTAGAAGATTCGCAAATCTTCGCCTGAAGATTAAAAAATGAGAAGCATTTTCGATATAAGTTATACCTGATATACTAAGACAAATAATAAATTACATATAATTCATAAAGTATATATTGATAAATAATTGATATAATGTATATTCACAAGACCATTAAGAAAATAGGGGATTTCCATATTGAAGACTTATCATATAGTAAAATGCGGCTTGATCTTAATATTTATACTGATTTTATCTACCGGTACTGCAAGTGCATTCAATATATATGATGAAGAAATATACAAGGGAGACGGTTACCAGATCAATAATTATTTTATTGAAGTATTTAATATTATATCACATGAGGATAGCCGTTTATTAACAATTAATATGTATCAATTGAAATCCGATGGTACTTATGAGGAATTAGATGTCAAACGTGAAACAAATGTAAACAATAAATTAACTAAACATAAATACCAGAGTGATATAGTTGAAATAATCGTAATGGAGAAGAACTGTACATCTACATATGCTACTGTGGATATCACTACATCAGGTATAAAGGTAGTATATAATCAACCTGTAAAAGGAGGCCTTTCAAGTGCCAAATTTATAGGTGAACCTTCACTTTTACTCACAAAAGAGGTAGATAAAACCAATGTCGAGATAGGAGATACCATCAGAGTGACCATCAAAGCAAAGAATGTAGGAAGTGGTCCGGCAAAAGGAATTACCATTGATCATGGTATCACTCCGGGTTTTACTTTCAAATCTGCTATCTATACTACATATCCCGAGGAATTGGCTGCGGGTAATCCGGATTATACGCAGATGTATATCTATGAGATGGAAGCCGCCCAGAGCGGTACTGTGACTCTTACTCCTGCAATTGCCACTTATTATTGTTCTACATATGATAGTGAATATTCCTCTAATTCAAATAGCCCTGTGGTCACAGTAGCCCAGGAAGCTGTTGAAACTTCTGTTCTTGAACTTACAGTCACACCTCATAAGACAGAATTACAACGAGGTAATAAAGTTACCTTTACTGTATCTCTTAGAAATATTAAGGATATACCTGCTACAACTGTCAGGTTAGATATGATATACCCATATAACCTGACATATGAATCAGGATGTGAGGATATCAAGATCATTGATAACAAACCAGTCATCCAGAAAAGCATTTATGAAGCCAGGTATGAGGACGAATATGATTATACTTTTTTAGCCAATGAAGTGGGGATATATAATATTACAGCAAAAGTATCATATAATGATGGTGCAAATAATATTATTAATGAAACAACTTCAGATATGATCTATGTTACAGAAGGAAAATATGATTTTTTAAAAGAATATCCACTTTATGTTTATATCATACCGATCATTATAATTGCCGCTATAGCCGGATGGATATTCTGGAGAAGAAATCAGTTCAAGATGTAGAACAAATATAGGGGAAGATAAATTGTTGAATATTCTAATTATCGGAGCCGGGCAGTGTGGTAACAGGATACTTGATTCAATCAATAACAAAGCGTTTGGCGGTGGAAGATTCTCGAAATATTATTCCAAACAGAAATTTCCATCCCGTGTTGAGACCATTGCTGTCAATACAGCTATTAATGACCTTAAAGAAATGCAATATACCAAAGCAAAGGATAGATTACATATCCCTCACTTGCATGGTGTCGGTGCAAACCGGATTATAGGTAAACAATGCTTTATTGATAATAAGGATCTGATCATGAGAACGATCAAAGAGAGAGGAGATTTTGATGTAGCATTCGTTATTACCTCTTCCTCAGGAGGGACAGGATCATCATTCAGTCCACCGCTGATCGAGGAATTAAAGAATACATATGACTTTCCTGTTTACGGTGTTGTTATTTTGCCATTCAGGGAAGAAGGGACTATATATCTCCAGAACACTGCTTTTTGTCTAAAGGAAATGCATAACAGTGGAGTTGATGGGATAATCCTGGGTGATAACCAGTTCTTAAAATATGCAGGGACAGATATTCAGAGTGCATATGATGGTATCAACTCAATGGTAGCAGAGAGGATATTGTTCTTACTTGAAGCTCTGGATAGTGAGATGATGATGGTCACAGACCTTGGTGATTTCAAAACAGTTATGTCAGGCGGGGCTGGTATTGCCACTATAGGATTTGCTAAAGGTGATGGAACTAATTCTATTAAGTCAATTATTCAACAGAGCCTTTCTCCCAACGGTTTATTGTTCTCATCAAATATATATGAAGAAGGCAGCAGAGCGATGATCATTCTTCGTGGTGATAGAAAATATTTAAATATTGATGACATCTCAAGTCAGATAGATAAATTATCATCCCATATTGGTCATGTGTTCAAAGGAGTTATTATTCGAAATGGAGAAATCCCGAAAATACTATCTGTTGTAACACTGGAAACTACTGTGGAACTTGATAACCTATATACCCTTGCAGTAGAAGCTATTCAAATGGAAAAGGAAAAACATGATAGAATGGCATTAGAAAAAGAAACCGGCGCAGCCTTTTCAAAAATTGACGGATTGGAACCTCAATATTAATTATAACCTGAAACATTGATATCTGATATATTAATTTTTGTCATCTCATTAGTTGTCCTGATTTTTTCCAGCGAAATATTTACTGTGAATGCAGTAAAATTGGCCAGATCAATGGGTGTATCACAATTTTTCATTGGTAGTACTATAATAGGTATAGGGACTTCACTGCCTGAGATACTGGTTACAGATTATGCATCATTTAAGGGAGAAAGTGGAATTGTCCTGGGTAACGTACTTGGCTCAAATGTCACTAATATTGCCCTTGTACTTGGCCTTGCGATTTTTTTAAAAAGCACGGTTGTCACTAATGATAATCTGCTAAAAGATAGTATTATTCATTTTCTTGTGCTGTTTACAGGATGTCTCATCATACTAAGCGGCAATAGCGTGACCAGGATTGAAGGTATGTTCCTGATCGGAATGTATTTTTTATATGTTTATTATCTATTAAAAACTCACAGGATACAGAACGGTGGTGATAATGATAGTAAAAGTACGTTCAACATACGGATTGTGACTTATACCATTCTCGGACTGGTGGGGGTTATTGGCGGAAGCAAATTATTAGTTGATTCGGCTGTTATTATAGCCAGCGAGATGGGTATATCCAATATGGTTATCGGTCTTACTATTATAGCTTTGGGTACATCCCTTCCTGAACTGGCAGTATCTGTATCTGCTGCAAAGCGGGGTTTTATAATGTTAATCTTTGGTAATATCATAGGATCTAATATCACTAATATGAACCTGGCAACAGGAACTGCTTCTGTGATCAATGAAGTGACAGTTGATAATATTAATTTGATCAAGTTTAATATTATATACTTGCTACTGCTATCAGCTATATTAATTATTATTGTTAAAAAAGGGGTTATTTCTCGCTGGTGGGGAGGGTTATATCTGTTGATGTATGGATTTTTCATAATATATAATCTGTAAGATTGTATGAAAGAACCATATTAAATAGAACAAAATCCTCGCTATCGCTCGGATTTTTTTGGGTATATAATCCTATAGATTATATACTATAAATAAAAGTTTTAGTATTATATGGAAATTCCCTTACTAAAGGACATCGTCATTATATTTGGATTATCGATTGTCGTTATCCTACTATTCCACAAAATTCGAGTGCCAACAATAATAGGTTTTCTCCTTACCGGTATGCTGGCAGGGCCTTATGGATTGAAATTAATAGACTCAATCCATGGAGTTGAATTGTTAGCTGAAGTCGGGGTAGTGCTGTTACTTTTTACTATCGGGATAGAGTTCTCAGTTAAAAACCTGATACAAATAAGAAAGTCGGTCCTGATGGGGGGCTCACTTCAAGTGTTTCTAACCACCCTGAGTATTTTTTTCATAGCCATGCTCCTTGATCTTTCCTTTGCTGAAGCGGTCTTTGCAGGATTTCTCGTAGCTCTTAGCAGTACAGCTATTGTTCTTAAAATAATCCAACAACAAGCACAAGTTGATACACCTCATGGAAGTACTACTCTTGGTATTTTGATTTTCCAGGATATCATTATTGTTCCGATGATATTAGTTACGCCTATACTTGCCGGAGCAACAGAAAATGTAGGTGGATCCCTTCTAGTTCTTGCGGCTAAAGGAATTGGTATTATAGGATTAATGATCATCAGCGCCAAGTGGATTGTACCATATATATTATTCCATATTGCACAAACGAGAAGTCGGGAACTCTTTTTATTAAGCATTATATTAATTTGCCTTTCTGTGGCGTGGATAACTTCCAGTGCAGGTCTTTCTCTTGCCCTTGGAGCATTTTTAGCAGGATTGATCATTTCAGAATCTGAATATAGTCATCAGACACTGGGGGATATCCTCCCTTTCAGGGATGTCTTTATGAGCTTCTTTTTTATTTCAATTGGTATGCTGCTGGATGTGGATTTTCTATTCCAGCATCCAGTCACAATTGTACTGGTCGCTATAGGTATTATATTGTTAAAATCTATTATTGCCGGTTCTGTTACCCTTTTAATGGGATTTCCACTTCGTATCGGGATTCTTGTTGGTCTTGCACTCTGCCAGGTTGGTGAATTCTCTTTTATTTTATCCAGGACCGGTGTTGAATATGGTTTACTTGATGGATTTATTTACCAGATGTTTTTGACTTCTTCTGTGCTTACCATGGCAGCGACACCATTCATTATAACCCTTGCACCACGTTTAGCTGATGGTATCCTGAAGTTGCCACTGCCAAAAAGATTAATATCAGGTTATTATTCTTATACCCGGATAAAGGTTGAAGTTAAAAAAGATCACCTGATTATTATCGGCTTTGGTGTAAATGGTAGAAATGTAGCACGAGCTGCCAGAGCAGCAGGTATCTCATATGTTATCATTGAAATGAACCCTGAGACCGTTAGAAGCGAACATGCACATGGTGAGCCAATATATTATGGAGATGCAACCCATGAAGCTGTACTTGCGCACGCGAATATCAAAGATGCGAGAATTGGTTTAATTGCCATTAATGACCCGGCAGCAACCCGTAGAATTACCGAGGTATTTCGAAGACTTAATCCGAAAATACATTTGATCGTACGAACTCGCTTTCTCCAGGAAATGGAGCCTCTGTATGAATTAGGAGCTGACCAGGTGATTCCTGAAGAATTCGAGACATCTGTAGAACTCTTTTCCCGTGTTCTGGCATATTATCTAATACCCAGGGAGGAAATTGAAAAACTGGTCTTCGAAATACGGTCAGATGGATATGAAATGTTTAGAAGTCTTTCAAAGGAATCGACTTCTTTTTCGAATTTATCATGTCAATTACCTGATGTTGAGATAGTTACTTATAAAGTATCCGGAAAATCACCTGTAGTCAATAAAACGTTATCTGATATTGATCTTAGAAAAAAATATGGTGTTACGTTGTTGGTAATACGCCGCGATTCGCAAATAATATCAAATCCTGATGGAAGTGAGCAGCTTTATTCAGGTGATGTGCTAATTGTGCTTGGACAACCGGAAAAAAATGCTTTGGCTATGGGGTTATTTCAGTGAACAAAAGTGGCGTCGATGACGTTAGCGATGCTTTCAGACATGCTTATTGGAATGCTTTAATGGTCAAACATATTGATTA
>MZXQ01000041.1 GCA_002926195.1 Candidatus Methanomarinus sp. HR1
ACCTCAAAGGCAATGAGATCATTGTCATTTCAGGAATAAGACGGTGTGGAAAAAGTTCCCTTTTAAAATTAATATCAGATAAAGTTGAAGGTACCAAAGTTTTCATTAATTTTGATGATATCAGGTTAGTGGACTTTAACCTGGATAATTTCCAGGAAATACAGGATATTGTTTTCGAATTATTTGGGGAAAATGAAAATATAACATACTTTTTAGATGAAGTCCAAAACATTATCTTCTGGGAAAAATGGGTGAACAATCTATATTCCCAGGGAATAAAAGTATTTGTTACCGGTTCAAACTCAAATCTTTTGAGTTCAGAAATTTCTACATATCTCACCGGAAGAAATAAAGTAATTAAATTATTCCCCTTTTCTTTCAGGGAATATCTTAGACTTAAAGAGATCGAATACTTTAAACCGGAATACTTAACAAGTTCTCAAAAAATGAAAATATATACGTCTTTTTTAGAGTATTTTAACAATGGAGGTTTTCCACTTATCCTGAAAAACGATGATATTGAATTGTCCAGACAATATTTTGAAGATATTTTAAATAAGGATATTTTGAATAGATATAAAGTGAGGGAGGTAAAGGAATTAAAAGACCTGGTTCTTTTTCTTTTCTCAAATATTGGAGGAATATATTCCTATTCAACATTAAAAAGTGTGTGCCAAATTAAAAGTCTGAGTACAATTAAAAATTACATTGATTACTTTGAGAACGTGTTTTTAGTCTATCAGGTAAGGAGATTTGATTATTCTATTAAAAAACAAAAAGTATCATCATCTAAAATATATGTGGGTGATAATAGTTTTTTAAAAACAGTTTCTTTTAATTTCTCGGAAAATACAGGGAAACGACTTGAAAATTTAGTATACCTGCAGCTTAAGCGGAGATATGATGAAATATATTATCATTTAGATAAAAATGAATGCGATTTTGTCATTAAAGAAAATCTTAAAATAACCCAGGCAATCCAGGTATCGTTAAAACTTGATAACCCAGTCACAAAACAACGGGAAATCGTTGGATTAGTGGAAGCAATGAGGAGATATAAATTAAATGACGGATATATTCTAACATTGGAGAATGAAGAATTAATAGAACCGGATAATAAGAAAATAATAATAAAACCGATATGGAAGTGGCTGCTGGAGTTTGATAACTCCTAATTAAAAAGGCTTAATGAATCGTAAACAAAATCCTCGCTAGCGCTCGGATTTTCTTGAGTACATCAAGTTATACTTGATATACTACAAGGAAATGCTCACTCCGTTCGCATTTTCTAAGCCTGCAGGAAAGTATATACTTACCTATACGTGAACAAAAAAAACTCAATATATCGTGACCTGAATATGAACGAACAGCCCGATTTCCTGCCAATGTCACTGGATGAAGCAAAAGCCCTGGGATTTAAGGAATTCGATATCATTCTGGTGACAGGGGACGCATATGTAGACCATCCCTCTTTTGGTACGGCTCTGGTTGGACGGATGCTGTGGGATGCTGGTTACAAAGTAGGTATCATCCCCCAGCCCGACTGGAAGAGAGATACGGATTTCATGAAACTGGGCCAACCCAAGCTGTTCTTTGGCGTAACATCCGGCAATGTTGATTCTATGGTCAACAACTACACGCCAAATAAGAAAAAACGCCATGATGATGTATATTCCCCTGGCGGCACCGGAGGCTTAAGACCCAACCGCGCCGCCATCGTGTACACTGATAAGCTGCATGCCGTTTTTCCTGATACACCCATCGTGCTGGGCGGCATCGAAGCCAGCCTGCGGCGGTTTGCTCATTATGATCACTGGTCTGATTCGGTACGCCAGTCCATCCTTGCAGATGCACCGGCTGATATACTTGTGTTCGGGATGGGGGAGCAGCAGGTGGTTGAAATTGCCCGCCGGCTTTCTGTAGGTAAGGATACAAACGACCTCACCGACCATACTGACCTTACCAACCTTACTGACATCCCAGGCACGGTCATTAAGCTGGAACTGAAAAAATGGCGTGCAATGGGGCATAAAGGATATATTGAGCTGCCGTCATTCACTGAAGTTTCGCAGGATAAGGAACTATACGCCAGGGCCTTCAGGCTCCATTACCAGAATCAAGACCCGGTACGTGGCAGACCTGTTGCCCAACAGCACCCTAAGACTGTGGTCATCCAGAACAGGCCTGCTATGCCGCTGTCCACAGCCGAGCTTGACCATGTGTATGAACTGCCCTATACAAGGACGGCACATCCTTCTTATAAAAAAGCTATACCTGCACTTGCCCCTGTCAAGTTCTCCATTGTGAGCCATAGGGGATGTTTCGCATCATGCTCCTTTTGCGCATTGACACATCACCAGGGACGCATCGTGCAGAGCCGGAGTATCGGATCCATGGTGCGGGAGGTGGAACGAATGGTACAGATGCCTGGTTTCAAAGGTATCGTGCAGGATGTGGGCGGCCCCACTGCCAATATGTACGGCATGACCTGCGGCAGGTGGGAAATAGAGGGTACATGTATCGATAAGATATGTACATATCCGCTTTGTAAAAGCCTTGATACCAGCCATGAACGGCAGGTAGAACTGTTGCGCCGCCTGCGTGGAATCCAGGGGGTGATGAAGGTATTCATAAGGTCCGGGATACGGTATGACCTGGTGTTGGCTGATTCTTCAGGTTATCTTCATGATCTGTGTGAGCACCATGTCAGCGGGCAGCTCAAGGTGGCACCTGAACATGTGAGTGGGCATGTGACTAATATTATGTGTAAGCCTTCACGGGAGGTGTTCGACGAATTCAGGAGCAAGTTTAAAGAAGTGAATAAGGAACTGGAGAAGGAACAATATCTAATACCTTATTTTATGTCCGGTCATCCAGGATGCACGGTTGAGGATATGGTGGAACTTGCCGAGTATATCAGGGACAATGACCTGTACACCGAGCAGGTGCAGGACTTTACACCTACACCTATGACGGCTTCTACGTGCATGTATTATACAGGCATCAATCCCTTTACTATGGAAGAAGTGCATGTAGCAAAGAGGGGGGAAAAGAAGGTACAGCGGGCTTTAATGCAGTACAGGGATGGGAGGAATTACAAGCTGGTTTATGAGGGGCTAAAGATGGTGGGGCGGGAGGAACTGATAGGGAATGAGTGGCAGTGTTTGGTAAGGCGAAAGGGGAGGCGGTGATGGAAGAAAAAATGGGTTTGCGCTCTTAATAATTCGATTCAAATGACAAAATATGCGTGAATATCCAACCTATTTCAATCTAATAATTTTATAAATTCATTTCTTGAATATCCAGATTGTTTAATGATTGAAATAAGAGTTCCTTTTGGAAT
>MZXQ01000039.1 GCA_002926195.1 Candidatus Methanomarinus sp. HR1
GGATTAGTCCGCTCTGCCACCCCGGCATTTTGAGATTTTGTTGATTGACTATATTATTACATAATAACATTAATCTTCTGTATGAAAGAAGTTGGGATTCGAACCTGAGGCTTTCGAACGTAGTGAGAAAGCCGAAGATAAGAAAATCGGCGGCCGATTTTCGACCAAGTGTACCGTTAGATACAACAGGTCTCGAGCCTGCCGCATATAGACTCCAGGAAGCCATGCGACTTTTCCGTTGGATTAGTCCGCTCTGCCACCCCGGCATTTTGAGATTTTGTTGATTGACTATATTGTTACATAATACCTTTAAACTTCTCTATTATCATCTCACGTACTGCCTTAGCATCCGAGCGTCCCCTTGTCTTTTTCATTACCTGTCCTATTAAGAAATTCACAGCTTCCTGTTTTCCATTCTGGTAATCAGTTACAGCTTGCGGATTTTCATTAATAGCTTCATCCACTGCTGTTCCAATTATATCCCCGCCAGCCTTTAATAGCCCCTCACTCTCCACTATACTATCAGGACTGCCACCTTCATCCAGCACAGTACGGATTATTTGATTTCCACTTGAATCCGTTATTTTATCATCAGCAACCAGCTTGAGCAATTTAACCATATCCTCGCTCTTAAAAGCCGTAATACCAATATCCCTGTAATTCAACTCACCCTTAAGTACATCAGCAGTCCATACAGCAGCCATTTTAGGGTTTACATGCGCAGCTACTTCCTCATAAAACTCTGCCAATCTCTTCTCTGAAGTCAAACTCTTTGCATGATCATCACTAATACCATACTGTGATACGAATCTCTCCCTCTTTGCATCAGGCAGCTCAGGCAGGGTTTTAGCAATACCGGGAGCCCAGTCAGCTACCTTGATAGGGACAAGATCAGCTTCAGGGAAATATCTATAGTCATGCTCTTCTTCCTTAGTCCTTAAACTGACAGTTATACCCATTTCTTCATTAAAATGCCTTGTCTCCAGGACTACTTTACCGCCTCTACGCAGCAGGTTTTTCTGTCTTACCACCTCAAATAAAAGAGCACGTTCTGCTCCTTTATGACTGCTGATGTTCTTAATCTCAGACCTGCTCCCGCCTGCTAAAGATATATTAGCATCTACCCTTGTAGCACCTTCCAGCGAAGTATTACACACATCCAGATATTCAATAATACTTCTAAGCTTATCCAAAAACCTGCGTGCTTCCTTCGGGCTTCTTAAATCAGGTTCGGTCACTATCTCAAGCAGGGCAACCCCACTGCGGTTATAATCGATCATAGTATGTTTTGAGTGTTCAATATTCCCGCCTTCATGCACCAGCCGTCCCGGGTCCTCTTCCATATGGGCACGGTTAATACGGATGCGGACCTCTCCGTTTTCACCTTCGATATTGATATAGCCATTAGACGCAAGAGGGAAGTCATACTGGGTTATCTGGAAGCCTTTAGGAAGATCAGGATAATAATAATTTTTTCTGTAGAATTGGGTATGTTCCTGGATTGAGCAGTTCAGGGCCAGTCCCAATTTTATAGAATACTCTACTGCCTTGCGGTTAATAACAGGAAGCGATCCCGGAAGTCCAAGACATACAGGACAGGTATGGGTATTAGGAGGATCATTATGATAATCAAGCCCACAGCCACAGAATATCTTGGTATTGAGTTTGTTTAACTGCACATGTATCTCCAGTCCGATCATGATACCAGTATCGTCCAATAGCGGCCTGTATTTCAGGTATTCTTCAATCATCTATCTCACCTCCGGGGTTATGGTATGGAAATCAGTATTCTGTTCAAAAGTATAGGCAACCCTGAGTACAGTTTCTTCATCAAAATGCCTGCCAATTATCTGTAGTCCTATAGGCAGTCCATTATCAAACCCGCAAGGTAGTGAAATAGATGGTACACCTGCAAGATTTATTGGCACAGTGTTCACATCAGCCAGATATAACGTAAGCGGATCACTTATCTTCTCACCAAGTTTAAAAGCAGGGGCAGGCATAGTAGGTGCAATAAGTACATCAGTATCCTTCAGTGCCAGGTCAAAGTCCTGCTTTACCAGAGTTCTGACCTTCAGGGCTTTAAGATAATACTTATCCATATATCCTGCTGAAAGTGCATATGTTCCAAGCAGGACCCTGCGCTTCACCTCTTCTCCGAAACCTTTGGCCCTTATCTCACTGTAGGTAGTATGCCAATCATGGTCTTTCGTTAATCGCAGTCCGTATCGCATGCCATCAAAGCGTGCAAGGTTAGAGGAGGCTTCACTCATAGCAATGATATAATATGCAGCCAGTGCATACCTGGTATGCGGCATTTTCACTTTCTTCCATGATGCACCCAGTCCTTCTAATGTATGCACGCCGTCCCAGACAGCCTTTTCCACTGCAGGTTCGGTACCTTCACCAAAATATTCATCCGGTACGCCTATAATAAGTCCATTAACATCATTCACAAGCGATTCAGTATAGTCTTTTTCAATTTGTACTGACGTAGAATCTCTGGAATCATAGCCGGTGATCACATTAAACAGCAACGTCATATCCTTAACATTAGTAGCAATAGGACCAATCTGTTCAAGACTGTTAGCATAAGAGATCAGACCATACCTGGATATAATGCCATAAGTGGGTTTTAATCCGACCACACCGCAAAAAGAAGCTGGACACCTGACAGACCCGCCGGTATCAGAACCTAAAGCTACCGAGACTTCACCGGCAGCAACAGTTGCAGCACTGCCACCCGATGATCCACCTGATACATGATCAGTGTTCCATGGGTTTAATGCAGGTCCGTAATGACTGGTCTCAGTAGATGTGCCCATTGCAAACTCATCCATATTAGCCTTACCTACTATGATAGCTCCGGCTTCTTTAAGACGTTCAATTACATGGGCATCATAGGGAGGGACATATCCGGTAAGTATATTTGAAGCACATGTTGTCTGTATGCCTTTTGTTGATATATTATCTTTAATAGCAACAGGTACACCTGCCAGAGGCTGCAGATGGTTTTTACTGCTATTGATGTTTTTAGCTATTTCAAGAGCTGATTCTTCGGCAATTGTGATGAATGTATTGAGCTTATTGTTTTTAATCCTCTCAATGCACTGACTGACCACTTCTTCGTAAGATGATTCATCTATTGCCTTTAGTGTTTGTGATATAGTGATCATACTTACACCTCAAATTATCCTCGGGGCTTTAAAACAGCCATCCTGCTTCTTAGGTGCATTGCCTATTGCTTCATCCTGGGACAGGGACGGAGTAATAACGTCGTCCCGAAACACATTATTCACATCAATTACATGATAGGTAGGCTCAACATCTTTTGTCTCTACTTCATCCAATTGCGCAAAATAATCCAGTATCGAGTTTAATTGCTGTGCATATCCTTCCAACTGCTCCTCATTGACCTTCAGCCTGGCTAGCCAGCTTATATGTTCGACTTCTTTTGTTGTGATCATGATGTTTCATCCAGCCTTATTCTATTTTCTTTCGCCATCGAATTAAGATATTGTCTTATATAGCCTTTGTCTTGTTTCCTGAACCCATTAAGTCTGGCAAGTTTTTCTATCGAAGCCCAGACTCCACTACCGTATTGGAATGCCTTCTTATCTCGCCATGCAATATCCTCCGGTAGTATTTGTACAGCCGCTTTACGCAGGATATATTTGCTTACTATCTCTGTATTAATCTCTTTAACCTTTAATCCGGCTGAAATAGATAATCCGATCCGTATCACCTCAGTATCAAAGAACGGGGTGATCAGTTCAACCCCTGCTGCCTCTGATACTGCTTTATCCCGCTTAATGTCCCGCCCGGGCATTGCAGACACATCAGCAACAATAGCAGTATGCAATGCATCTATACCATCCTTTGCTATTTCACTATATCTATGGTATCCTCCGAACAGTTCATCAGCACCCTGACCTGTTAGTAGTATATCAATATTCTGTGCTTTAGCTTCAGTGCATAAAATATATAAGGGAATCCCTAAAGAAACTGTCATAGGATCCGTAGTTTTTACAATCCCTATTATTTTAGGGATTATTGAATCTATATCATTGAGGGTAATTATCCTGCAGCATAGGTTCTTATCAAGACCTATTAATCCAGCGGCTTTTTTTGCCCATAATATATCATTTGAACCTTCAATACCTATCGTAAATAACTTGATATCAGGTATATGCTTCATTGTAAGTGCTGTAATTAATGAGCTGTCTACTCCACCTGAAAATAAGATCCCACTATTGGGTCTTAAGTATTTCTTAGTCCTTGAGTTCAGGATGCTGATCAATAGTTGCAAAGCTGTGGATTCATCTGTTATCATCGGGGGTTTAATATGTTTTATTTAGTACAAAAAGGATTAGTTTCTTTATGTCAAGTCACACTTGATATACTAAAACCTATTCACCAGCTTAGAAGCACATAAGTTCATAACCGTTAGTTTTATGTTATACAAAATCATACAAATGATTTAATTAGATATCTTAAATAATATAGTAAAGAGGAATTTGTTTGATATTACCTATAAAGTGTCCTCGTCTTCACACTGGTTGTTGTGCTATAAAACCAGGAGTTAAGATCGATCATGATAAATGTGAAAGAATAGAAGAATATGTTTACTGTGAATATTACAGTAACAATATGTTGATCCAGAATGAAAGTTCCAGTATTACCAGGATAGTGCAGACTGCACGAAAAAGATAATTGATATCAAACTTTTTTTCCGGATAGTAAAAACATTAAACCTATTATTACCATCACAGGCAGAAGAATTATATTGAATTCCGGAATTGGTATCTGTTCCGTTGTTGGCATTTGCGTTGGTATTTGCGTTGGCAATCCTTCTACTGCTACTTTAATCTCCTGGAATGGATAGAACCGTACTGTATCGGAATCTGCAACCTTGATCTTGATATCACCCATAATACTAATAGTGTCACCCTTACTAAGATTGATACTTTCGTCATTTGTTATTTTAATTTGATTTTCAGTAATAGAGTTTATTTCCATTTTGCCGTAAGAATCTCCTTCTTTGATCTTTTGGAAATTCTCAGATATCTGGAATATCCCGTTAATGAATAGGTAATTTTCATCCATGCTCCTGATGATCTTGTCAATATGGATAGCGATGATCGGTACATCTTCATCATCGACCTCTTTGGTATAGGTATAGGTACTCTCATCATTGATAATATCCGATTTGATCTCTTCACCATCTCTAAGCAGAGCAACCATTATCGAATCACCATCCTGGCTTATCTCATCGATCCTGAAACTGTATCCGTCAGCTAGCGGCAGCGAGTTGCCTACATATAGAG
>MZXQ01000231.1:0-194 GCA_002926195.1 Candidatus Methanomarinus sp. HR1
GGAGAATAACCAATCTGAAAAAGTGGCGTCCTGTTCATATCTGACGATGTGTTTCCATCAAACCGTACTAAAGAGATATTATAATCATATTTTCTATAAGAAGTCACAAGCCCGAGATGCTCCTGGATATTAGAATATGAACCAGGATCAGATGAATTATACATCCCTGCAAGGCAAAATAATTTTGAACCTGA
>MZXQ01000231.1:267-1693 GCA_002926195.1 Candidatus Methanomarinus sp. HR1
ATTATACCAGCCAGGGTCCTCACATAATATCACACCGGTTCTATACGCAACAGAATGTAGTGTTACAGGCTGTCCCTGGAACGGTATGAAAAGATTAGGAACAAGCTGGACTACTAGCAAAAACGAGACTAAAAAGATAGATACACCTGCCAGAAAATCTATATTTACCTGTGCCGAACTACTGGTTAACCCTATTCTACTCCCCATTAGGTAGTCTTATGCTATATTTCTTAATAAGTTTATCTACTACTCGATATTATTGAATAATATATATTTAATGTTATATATTACTCCTTCGAAGTATCATCTTTATCCTTGCTTTGAGTTCACCAAGATCGAATGGTTTGGTAACATAATCATCAGCGCCTGTTTCTATTCCCCCTATCTTATCTTCTATATCGCCCTTGGCTGTCAGCATTATTACAGGGATATCATCTGTTGTCGGGTCCTCTTTTAACACCTTGCAGACCTCTATCCCATCCATTCCCGGCATCATGAGATCAAGCAATATCAAATCCGGTTGCTCTGACCTTGTTTTTTCGATAGCTTCCATACCATTGGATGCTTCTATTACTTGATAATCTCCGGCCTCAAGAGTTCTTTTAAGAGGTACCAGTGTATCAAGTTCATCATCTACGATAAGTATCTTCTGCCTGATATCAGATAATCTTTCAATCCTCTCCTTGACTTCTGACTCAGTGATCTGTAGTTGCTCTGCAATCTGTTTATGGGATTTGTCAGGCTCCTGTTCGATGATAGTTACAATCTCCTTATCCATATCGCTTATATCCATATGATCACCACTTGTTTATAAAAAATTAAATGATACTGTGTAGTAATATTATTTAAACTAATCTTCTTTTAATAGAGAACAAAATCCTCGCTAACGCTCGGATTTTATTGACTGAAGCTCCAAAGGAGCCGAAGATTAGAAAATGCGAAGCATTTTCGATATATCAAGTCATACTTGATATACTGGAATAAAAATTAAAAAGGTTCTTGGGGCCCGGGTCGGGAATCGAACCCGAGTCGAAGGATCCACAGTCCTATAGGATAACCCCTACCCCACCCGGGCAAATATTACGGGATTAGGGGATTGATGATCATTCATGCCCTGAAGTGAGATAAAGTTTTTGCTATAATAAGCCATATCAACAATAAAGAATAAGTACTTTAATGAGGTATTAAGGTAATCTGCAGTCCCGTAGGGTAGAGGTCAATCCTGCAGGCCTTTGGAACCCGAAACTCTAATAGGGTTGAGGATGAGGACAGCCCGCGACGGCGGTTCGAATCCGCCCGGGACTATATAGAAAAAAATTGCAGGTAAAAAGTAAGAAACACCATCGTGCTCCGGTAGTGTAGTCCGGCCAATCATTCCGGCCTTTCGAGCCGAAGACTCGGGTTCAAATCCCGGCCGGAGCACTTA
>MZXQ01000230.1:0-2205 GCA_002926195.1 Candidatus Methanomarinus sp. HR1
GTTCCTTTTTTCCAGAAAGAAACTGGAATATATTTTCCCAGTTCTTCTCAAGTCTCAACAACGTCTCATCCTGGAAATATTCGTATAATGCATCAAAAAAGTTATCAATATTATCCTTCTCGTTTGATCTCGTTGATAAGAAATATATACTTGGCTTTGGTTTTGAGAACTGCAGGACAGTTTCTGTCTTTCCTATACGCCGCCTTCCATAGATTATTATCAGCTGAGCACCAGGTTCCTTATATTTACGCTCAAGAAAATCAAGCTCTTGAATACGGTTTACAAATTTCATAATTACGATTATAATAATCGAGATTATGATTTATAAATATGTCGGTGAGCCCCGGGTGATCATACAGTCTTTATTGTGAATTCATCGAACATCTTTCTTAAAATAATATCCTGAATGGAGCCAAAACCAGGAGTAGCAATTGTTCTTCCATTAAGATCATCAATTGATCGTATATCAGAATCCGCTCTTACGATGAGAGAAGACCCACCTGAATTCAATCCATTGATAATATATACATTTCCGTTTTCATTTACTCTGTACATTAACAATGGTGTCATTCCAAAAGCAGCAGCATCCACTTCACATTGATTCAGGGCATTTGTTAATGTAACACCGTTCCTGAATTTCATTAAATGAATATTATTATCAGGAATAAGACCAATCTGATTAAAATAACCTTCCTGTACTGCTACATATATACTCAGNNTCATGATCTCGTTGTAGTATTCTGCAAGAATCAGATTTGACAGAAGTTCGTCAACACTTTCATAACCCATCGATTCCGGACTTTTTTTTAAAACACCGGTTCTGCTAAGTGTCTCAAATACTTTTCTTGTTTCATCCACGTCAGGAAATTCCAGGAATTCGGTATTGTTGATGGCAATTGACATGGCTGTTTTGTCCACGCCGGTAAAATCGGAGCCATAATTAACGACCGTGTTCCAATTGATCGGATCATTGATGAATCTTGTACTTTTTATTTGCATCCAGACCAAAGCCCTGATCATATCCTCATCTTTTATATTATCTGAGATGGCCAGGACGCAGCATGGATGGTTTTTCCAGATTTCGCTGGAATTTACAAGATACCGACCATATCCTTCGGATACTGTCTTTGCCGGATAGGGTTCCCACGAAATAAAGCCAGCTATGGTTCCATCCTTAAGACTTGCTTCCATCTCTTGTGGAGTCATAGAAGCAACATATATCGTTTTTTCAATATGTGGTTTATCAATTACTTTAATGACTGTAATTAACAGTAATAAAATAATAATAATAATGGCTATAATATATATATACATATTTTTTTTCATGATCGATCCTATTTTTTCAATCTGAAACAGAAAGTACTTCCCTGTCCTGGCTCGCTCTCTACATGGATTTTACTACCATGGGCTTTGATAATTTCACTTGATATTGAAAGACCAAGTCCACTGCCGCCTATTTTCCTTCGAGATGGGTTGTCAACCTGATAGAATTTGTCAAATAATTTTTCCAATTGTTCTTTCTCAATCCCTATACCCGTATCTTTGACCTTAATCTCTATATGATCCTTATATTCTTTTACTGACAAATGGGTGGCACCACCATCCGGTGTGAATTTCAATGCATTACTTAAAAGATTATTCAACACGATGATAAGCTTTTCTTTGTCGGCAGATATTGTAGATAATTTATCAGGGATATCCTCTGTAATTGTAATATTGTTTTTCCTGGCAATAGGCCTGATATTTTCAATTGCCACTTGTGCTATATATTTAAAATCCACCTGTTCAAACCGAAATTCCATCCTGCCTGCTTNNCTTATTATATTGTCAAGCATTTCTTTTTGCACACCAGGGTCAACATTTTCTTCTGATTCAAGGAACTCGGAAGAAGTCCGTATTGCCGAAAGAGGCGTTCTCAGTTCATGGGATACCAGAGAAATAAAATCTGATTTTAACACATCCAGCTTTTTTAACTCTTCATTTGCGATAACAAGCTCTTTATTCTTTTGTTCCAGGTCCTTATTTGTCATATCTATTTTCATTTCAAGCCTTTTTCTGATCTCCAACAATTCCTCAGCAGTCTGGTTGAATATTTCTGTCAGCCGTCCAATCTCATTTTTTGAAGATATGGGAATTGGTTGAAAATTCCCTTCCACGAGGCTTATAGCCCCATCTTCCAGGGATTTTATCGGTTCAGTAATTCTT
>MZXQ01000230.1:2218-2668 GCA_002926195.1 Candidatus Methanomarinus sp. HR1
CCTTCCCAGGTTCAGTACTTCAATATAAGCCTCGTCCCTATTCATTTCCACTATGAGACCCCACCTATACAGGGGCAGCCAGTAATATGAACCCAGTACAGGTTCTCCCTGATAATTGACGTATTCAGCTATACCGTTCTTTTCATATGTGACTTCTTTAACTGCAAAATTATTCTTTACATTCTCATGCAGGATCCTGGACCTGTTCTCATGAAAGATGATTTCTCCTTTATTATTGACTATAAAAACCTCACCCAATGTTCCTATATCAACTGTTTCTATGATCCCGTATAATTGCTCCAAACCAACTCTTGCAGCCATTATACCGGTTATTGTGTTGTTCTTTTTAATCGGATTGGCAATTATTATCTCAGGAGAGCCTGTAACTTCCGTGAGATAAACATCTGATACATACAGTCTTCCATTAGAGGCTTCTATGAAATATTGTTG
>MZXQ01000230.1:2674-3593 GCA_002926195.1 Candidatus Methanomarinus sp. HR1
TCATTCTTAAAATTATTAAGGAAACCATACAGTTCTTCTTTTTCTATAGACTCTACCATCCCGGATTGGGAGATCACACGAATATCACTCTTTTTTACATCCATCCAATTATCAATTGCCTGACCGGTATTTTCAGTAGCACCTACCAGATTGTCCATAATGGAGGCACAGATGGTTTCCTGACTGTAGTTATATGAGGTGTAAACAACGAAAAAAAGGGGTATTATTGATATAATTAATAAAGAGATGATCAATTCGGACCGTATTCTCACACATATGCTCCGTTAAATATTTCCTGACCTTAGCATCACGCTTTTTATACGTGCCTTAAGCTCTTTGAGAACGAATGGTTTGGTTACATAATCATGTGCACCGATTTGTAGACCTTCCACCTTATCATTTATATTATCTTTAGCTGTCAACATGATTATCGGGATTTTTTCTGTTTGTGTGTCTGTTTTTAGATGTTGGCATACTTCAATCCCGTCCATTCCAGGAAGCATCAGATCAAGTATTATTAGATCTGGTATTTCTTCATTTGCTTTCTTTATTGCTTCATGTCCATCATAAGCTTCTACGACTGCGTAATTTTCGGATTCAAGGGACCTTTTAAGTGGCATAAGTGTAGACATCTCGTCGTCCACTATCAGTATTTTTTCTCTTGTATCAGAAAAATTCTTAATTTTCTCTTCAATATCCTTTTCCGGGATTCCTACTATTTGAGAGATCTTTGAATATGAAATATTTTCATCTTGCTGTATCAATTCAATGATCCTTTTATCAATATTCTTTTTGTCCATTAGTTACACCTATATTGTTAATTATATTTCTTGTGATAATATCTTTGTCATTTACCATTAATTTTATTATGATTTCATTTATGTTGTTGTTAAAAATTTGAGTCGGGTGAGCATTTTCG
>MZXQ01000230.1:3613-4902 GCA_002926195.1 Candidatus Methanomarinus sp. HR1
TGTCGATCAATCGAAAAGTATAAATAAGTATAAATCAATTAGTATGTATAAAGAGTTGTATTAAAAATAAAGTCAAATCAAATAAGAATGGAATGATGAAAATGAGAGTAAAATGCAGGTACCCGGGTTGTGATGTTATTCTACATACTACTGCCGGGCGTGACTATCATGAAGAAACAGCACACGGGATGATCTACAATAAACCATTGCAACCATTAGTTCAACAGATGCAATTATTTAGTAGTATTACTAAGATCTTTAAATCCACTGAACTGCAATTAAAGGAAATCCTGGATATAGCTTTTGTGGATACGATAAATTCTCAAGTTCAACCAATCTGTTTGGAATGCAACAGATAATAGATATTCATTCTGATTATTGGAAAGAGAATCTTAGTTTGCAAAGATATTGTTTCCTCAGAAAACAAGAACAAAATCCTCCCTTCGGTCGGATTTTCTTGAGTATATCAAGTTATACTTGATATACTATAAAAAGCTTCACATATACTTCGACAAATCTTAAGTATAATGACTCCACTTCATACATAAAGTAGTTTTTATGTAAATTAGGTGGTTATATGAATTTGGATGACATAGAAAAAGAGATCATTAAAATTATTGAAAAAGACCCTCAAATTCCTCACGAACGCATTGCTGTGTTACTTCAAATTACTGTTGAAAAAGTAAAAGAAACAATCGATAATCTGTCGGATACAAGGGAAACAATCCTGATCGTGGACGATGAACTCGATGCTTTGCTACCTCTTAATAGAGCACTGGAAGCCGAAAATTACCAGGTGATTGAAGCATCCAGCGGCATGGAAGCTATTGAAAAGACAAGGTCAGTTCATCCGGATATTATATTGCTGGACCTGATGATGCCGGAAATGGACGGATTAGAGGTATGCAATGTGTTAAAATCCGATTCTTTAACCCAACACATCCCGATAATAATGTTAACAGCCAAAAGCGAGATTGATGATAAGATAAAAGGGATAGAGACGGGTGCTGATGATTATGTTACCAAACCGTTCGATCTGGCCGAGTTAAAGGCCAGGATAAAGATGATACTTCAAAGGACCAATATCTGAGCTTACCAATAAAATATAGATCCCTTTATTTGAATGATACCTAAAATCACTTTAGGGAACAATAAATATAACCTGTTTTTAGTCATAATTATATGTGCCCTGATAATTGCCCTCATCACTCTTTATGGGATCAGGTTGAACGAAGATATCCATGATATAGTCCAGGACCAGTTTACACAGCAGCAATTATTACTTTCAA
>MZXQ01000229.1 GCA_002926195.1 Candidatus Methanomarinus sp. HR1
AATGCATTATCTTTATAAAGGGTTACCGGTAAAAGGGTAACCACATAATATTATAATTATTCGGTGCATTAATCATGTCAAATATTACCACTAAAATGATAAAAAAAAGTCATATAGATGAAGTTGATTTTGATAATCTAGGTTTTGGCGAGGTCTTTTCTGATCACATGTTCAGTATGGACTATGAGAACGGGAAATGGATAAACCCAAGGATCGAACCTTATGGTAAGATAGAATTCGAACCTGCTATGTGTACACTTCACTATGCTCAATCAGTCTTTGAAGGTCTGAAAGCCTTCCATGTTAAGGATGGTAGTATTAATATTTTCAGGCCTGAGATGAACCTTGAAAGGATGAACAGATCCAATGACAGGATGTGCATTCCCAGGATAGATATTGAAATGTTCTTTGATGCTATGAATACCCTCATCAAACTGGAGCGCAACTGGATACCTGACAAAAAAGGATATTCATTATATATACGCCCTTTTGTTTTCGGGACTGAGAATTTCCTTGGTGTGCATTCTTCAAGCACATACCGTTTTATGATCATACTCTCACCGGTCGGTGCATACTACAAGGAAGGTTTCAATCCTGTTAGTCTGCTGGTGCCTGAAGAATATGTAAGGGCTGTTAAAGGCGGAGTTGGTGATGTAAAGACTTCAGGTAACTATGCTGCCAGCTTGCTTCCTGCCGAGATAGCACAAAAAAATGGGTATACCCAGGTATTATGGCTTGATGGTGTTGAGCATAAATACATTGATGAAGTGGGTACTATGAATATCTTCTTTGTTATTGATGATGAACTAATAACGCCACCACTGGAAGGTTCAATTTTAAGTGGGATAACCAGGGAATCTGCCATCCATCTGGCAAGAGACTGGGGTATGAAAGTATATGAGCGGCGTATTTCTATTGATGAGATCATTGAGAGATCAAGACAGGGTAGACTCAAAGGGGCATTTGGTACTGGTACTGCGGCTGTCATATCCCCGGTAGGTGAGATCCAGTATAAGGATATCAAGATAAATATAAATGACGGGGAGATCGGTCCTATCGCAAGAAGATTGTATGATGAGATCACTGGCATACAGTACGGAGAAAAACCTGATAGATATGGGTGGATATACAAGATCTTGTAAAAAAACAAAATCCTCGCTAACGCTCGGATTTTCTTGCCTGAGGCTCTCGAAAGANNNAGCCGAAGATTAGAAGATTAGAAAATGTGAAGCATTTTCGATGTATCAAGTTATACTCAATATACTATGAAGAAAACTAATGTTAAGAGAACCATACAATACAACAGTAAGATCCAGCTTCTTACACAGTTGTTCAATAAAAGGAAAACTGAGCTGTTAGCAGGATATCAGGGGTACCACGAACTTAAAGGGTTTGTGGATGAGTGTGAGCACTGGGGTATAATGGACCGCGGCCAGGAAAAGGCACTGGATGAGTGGATAGATTTTCTTAACCGCTGGCCTTTTACAGGAGGAACATCAAAGAGTGCTTTAACTCCATACCAACGAAATAAGGCGATGGGGAAGCAACAGTTTATATGTACTATGTGCGGCAGGCCTGCAGATGAGGTGCATCATATAATTTCAAGATCAAAGGGCGGACTGAATACTTCTGATAATCTTACTGTATTGTGCAGGGAGTGTCATGAAAAAATTCATAAAAAATAATTAAATCCTGAACTACCTAAAAATTAGGGGTTAGGTTTGCTGTAAACCACCGCTCTTGTACTGCTTGATAGCATCGCTGACAGTACCGCTTGCACCAGTTACGATCTTGATATTAGCAGCACCGAGCGTCTCGATTGCATTGGGTCCGACATTTCCTGTAACAAGGACATCTATTCCTTTATTTGCAACGGTCTGTGCTGCTTTTATTCCAGCGCCGCTCGAAGCATCTGAACTTGAATTTGATATCGCTTCATATTCCATTGTATCCGGATCCACGATTATAAAGTACTGGCATCGTCCGAATCTCGGATCTGTGGATGAATCCATAGTTGCTCCGGTTGAGGTTACGCATATTTTCATATCTATTTCTCTCCTTTTTAAAAAATGTTCTATATTGTTATTGATTATCCGATTATCTGGTTTTATATTGATTGCTGATGTTTACCATGTCTGCCATACCCGGTTCTGGTATACTCATTTTCGTCTTTTACCCTGTGGAGGTTCATACTTTTGCACATAGGGCAGTCCCGGGGTCTTCCTGTGCCATGCATCACTTCCCATATATGCTGGCAGTCAGAGCACTGGAACTTACGCAACGGATTCATACCCATCTCATATGTTCCTCCGTGTATCCGTATCGCTTTGCCACAGACCAGAGCACATCCGATCTTTTTTCTTGCTTCAATCAGGATCCTGTGGAATGTTGGCTGCGAGACCTTCATATGATCTGCTCCATCTTGTTGATTCATTCCCAGATAATCCTTTAATCGTATGCTCTCCATCTCTTCCATCTTCAGGACAACTTCACCTGTATCCTGTAGACAGGTTGAACATGGTTTGAAGTAATTAAAACTAAATGATGAGTGTATATATCGGTGTTGTCTTGGTCTTGGCACAAATGAATATATATTCACAAAAAGCTTAAACCTTGCGGTAGTAGTGTAGTAATCCAATTCATATGTGATCGGATAAGTGATGAAACGTGATAATTTACCAGTGTTTTTAATAGAATATCAAGTATAATTTGATATACTATTAAAAAATTGACATGAAGATCATCTTTAGTTTCAACCTGCTATTACGGTTCTGTGGGCAATAGATGGGATGTTGTTGAAATATCTATTTCGGCACATAATATATATGAGTGTAACAGGAGATAATCCTGAAAAACTCTCAGGGATTAATATATGCATTCACATCATCAGTCAGATGAATCAAAGTATATGTCATATCTCTATCAGATACCAGCTCAAAGGTTAATGTCTGACTACTGCCATCGACAACCAGTGCTTGATGGAATCCATCTACAATATTAGGCATCCAGCGGTTATCATTTTTTACTCCTTCCCTTAAATGGACTCGATCATCAAGCTGGATAATGTTCTTACCGGTTCCTGTAAGTTTATAGTAGATCACATTACCATTTTCAGTCACAAATCCGGGCGGAGTATCTGTGAGAATACCATTATTATCAGGGTCAGGGTCTACCCCAAAGCTTAAGTATTCCAGACTATCAGGCAATGTTAGTTCAATACTTCTTATGTTACCTGTAGGTGCATTCGGATCAGCCAGGTCTCTGGCATATCCTGACTGCATCTGTTCTACAGAGGGTTTGATCCTGGTTATCTGCTGCTCCATTATGCTGGTGTCCATTGGTGGTATGGCATTTTTTAATCCTATTGCTGCCAGTAGTAAGATAATTCCTATTAGAGTTAAATAGACTATTAATTTAAGTGGAATAGTATCTATTGCTTGTTCGTTTTTGATGAAATTTTTTTGCATATTCAATAAAAGAGGACAAATTATATATAATTTAATGTTTAAAAACATCAGTACTGATATATGCTAATCCTCTTCAGTTTTTTGTAACTTTTATTTACCAGTTTACTATGATGCATCGGTTTTTTAAATAATGATTGTAAAATATACTTGTGGAGTAGTATAATATGGATAATACAGATATATACGGACGGATCGAATCATTTGACCAGAGCGTAAGAAGCCTTAACAGGCGTCTTCGTGCAGTAGAGCGTAGGCTAACTGCCAATAAGGATGATCGAGGTCTTATTAATTTAGAGATCGAAGATGAAGATCAATGGAATGATATTGAAATTGAGGAGATCCATACTGAAATACATGAGTTTCGAAATATCCTGGAAGGAGTGAGTGAAGAACTCTCAGACTTAAAATCAAATATGATGGGGCATGTGAATGAATCTATAAGTTCACTCCAGAATGAGCTTAAAACTGCTAAAGAGCGGATCGATGAGCTGATAAAACAGCAGTCCAAAATAAAAGCGCAGTCCTCTGATGCTGTTGATTCAATAAACAGCACCTATCAATCAGAGATAGCAACCCTCAGGAAAGAATTAAAGGATACACAAAAGAGGTTACACCGTCAGGAGAGTTTGAATAAGATTACTGTGGGCACAATCACAGTACCTGTGGAACTTTCAGGTATTGTAGCATCAATAGCATTGATAGTTACATGTTTTCTTGTGTGGGCCGATAGATGGGATATCATCAGATCAATGTATTATCCTGCCGGACTGGCTCTACTATTTGCCGTGGTAGTTATTACCAAGTTCATAATGGCAAATAGAAATATTGATTCTTAAATTTTATTAACAACTTTTAATGCAAAGTCATTCTGATAGTCTGCAAACCCTTCTGACCTGGTAGATAACTTCAAGTATCCTTCACATGTCACATCAATTGTCGAGGTGTCAATACTTATTAGAGTCTGACCTTGCCCATCAGTTAATCCTGAGGCTGAGGAATCCAGCCCATAGAGAACTACGGTAGCCCTTTCAACCGGGCCACCGTCCACATCAATAACTTCAACCGTGATATTGTAGATACTGCCGTTGGCATATATGACGCTGCTTATATTGCTATTATCAATCCCGATAATGTTAGCATGCATGCTTTTTGGAACTACCGTCATATCACTGATAAACATAATCATAACAGCCAGACCTACCATGCCCACAATGGTAAGTACGACCATCCTGATGGGCAGGCCTACGGCTGCGGTTTCATCCCTGAACATAAAAACCGGTTCATGTGATCAAAATTGCAGATTCATCCCTGTAGTCATAGAATCCGTTGGCTTTGACTATTAGTTGTAGATCTAAGGAATCCTGGTTAAAGCGTATCATAACATCGTTCACTAACACTCTCGCCGTACCAGTTTCATCAGTCTTATCAGAACCCAGTCCACCACCACCTGAAATAATAACATTGGCTCCATGGACCGGATTATTGTCATTATCATATACTTTCAGATACCGTTATCTACTGATTCAACTTCTACTATCAGGTTCTTTTTAGACTCTGGAATAATAGACAGAAGAGCTGCCAGAGCTACCATTCCTACTACAAGCATAACTACAATATTGATGGGAAGTTCCATACCTTTCTCGTTTTGTCTAAACGATCTGTTTTTTTTGTTTTTTCGATTCATAATAATCCAACGTTAAAAATATAATAATATATATATATAGTTTGTGATGTCTCTTCATACAATACCTGCAAAAAGTATCCTGCTTACCACAACCGAAAGTGAGAACACCAATATTGAAACCGGCAGTACACTCCCCAGGTCATACATGAACTGAGCTTTATCCTCCCCATATTCAATCCCACCTGCAAATCGGACAAGAATAACCACAAGTATGATCATATAGAATCCTATGCTGAACATGAACACATCAGGAGAAATGCTCTGCTCCATTCCGCTGCCCACATCTTCCATTATAGCCCCCATACCTATATCACCAGGCAATTTACTGGCTTCATGTGCAATATTTTCAAGTATCTTCTGGATGACCTCTGATAGGGCAAGGGTGATACCGCCTATCAAAGGTGCGAACAGGATGGCTGTGGAACGCATGGTGGAAGTAACATCATACAGCGATCGCTTGATATTCTCTTCTACTTCCTGTAATTCCTTTAAATGATCTGCCAGTTTTACAATAGCAATTCCTGCTGCCGTATGGCTTTTATATACACTTTTAGTAAACAGATGCATAGTTGTATGCACTCTTTCTGAATAGATATTCCTGAAAGCTCCGTACTCCTTATCAAAAATAGCACCGATCAGGGTTGTCCTGAGTATTGAAAGGTTCCTTGCTACATCTTCAAATGTTTCACCTATAAGGCTGCCTTTCATAGTTTGAGCTGTTTGCATAAACGCCCATTCGGGAGAGCGTCCTTCGGTGATACGGCGTCCCAGTACGAACAGGGCATCAGCAAACTGGCTCTCTATTTCCTTAATCTCGTCCCTGATGTTCTTATATGGTGTATAGACTCCCAGGGCATATATTGTGATAAAGGCAGTAATACCCCAGATAAAGGGAAAAAAGACTGATATATATCCATCCATAGCACCGGTACTTATTATACCTCCCGGGTTCCCCAGTGACAACCACACAAATCCAGATGCACTTATACACACAGCCACGATCAGCGATACTACCATCACCAGATTTTTTCTATATCTTATATTAGCCAGACGTGGATGTTCATCAGGGATCCTGGGAGGGGGAAAAGTAGCAGGACGCTGAAGCAGGATATATTGTGCATATGCGAAAGTGATAATAGGAAGTATCAGGTCATAGATCAGGATCAATATAACTGGCTCGATATGTACTCCTACAATAGTAAGAGCAGGAAGTAATGCAACTAATGCCAGCGGAATGAGGATAAAGATACTGTATAGAATATAAGTAGGTGTTTTCAGGCGGACTGCAAAACCTTCCATCATCTTGCGTGTGCCCTCCAGTACAATATCCAAACTTTTATTTAATGTAATAACACGCTGGGCTTCATCTGGTTCATTGGTACTGCTTTTTACCAGGTGCAGCGCCCTTTTGAAGTATTCGCTGTTCCTCCCCCACTGGTTTGCAAACGCGATCAATGCATCATCCATACTGGAATATACACGCACATGCATATCCCAGATAAGTTTACGCAGATCACTGGCCAGGGGGCGGCTTGAATTCTCAGCAGCAAAGGAAATGGCTAACTCCATATTGGAGACCAGTTTCATACTCATGACAATGTATGAGAGTATCTCAGGGATATCACCAAGAGAGCGTATTTTAATAAATTTTGCCTGGATCTTGGGATATTCACTTAAATAAAAAAGAACAGTTACCGGAATAAGCACAGTTATCATAATAATAACTGCTATTGTCATAGAACCGAATACTGAGAATGAAAAGAGAAATACATCTACTATAAGAAGCAGAATAAATGAGGCCAATGCACCTGATATTGCCAGTATTTGCGATTCATACGGTTCTATCTCAAAGCCGCAAAAGTTCAGGCTGTCAAGGAATTCCTGGCTAAGTGAATCTTCACTCTTCTTTTTAAATTTTTCAATATCGCCCACCAGCCAGTTGAAATTCTGTGTTGTGAATTTGCAGGCTGTTGAGTACCAGTTCACAGGCATATGAGGTGCACCT
>MZXQ01000228.1:0-2257 GCA_002926195.1 Candidatus Methanomarinus sp. HR1
CTGAGTACCCAGTAGACAATTATTTGTTTCCAGTCAGATTTAAAAGCATTAAAAATATTCGAAAAAGCGGTGATAATACCTATATTCCGGTACATTGCAAGCGGTATGGAGAGGTTGATAAACGAATTTATTATTCCACCGGCAATAGCAAAAACGAATAAGACTAATATAAACCATAACATTCCTGGTATGATCAGTTTTGGGTCTATTGTTCCATGTGCGTTAAGTGTATTAAATACAGGAATTAGTATAGGGAGCATTGCAACAATAAACAGTAAAAAGAGAGACAGTCCTAATATCAATCGAATTATAAACAGGTTAAAGCCCAAACCCAGATATTTTCTGGAATATGCCCAAAATGCTACTACATTTGTGACAAGTGACTCGACAAAGACAAATTCCATCAGGCTGGAAATATAACTGAACAATAATATTATACATATAATCAGACCTACGAAGATGATAATAAATAATACATACTGGTTCCAGAACTGGCTGATTGATTCTATTACACCATCTGTTGATGAAAATAGATTATCTTCTCCTATGGGGTTAGGCATATTATTGCCATAATTAGAACTTCCCCCACCTCCTCCACTTCCCCCTCCTCCACCGCCAATAAGGAAGGCTATAATCCCAAGTTTTAACCACTTCCAAAAATCAAAAGGCTCGATCAATGCATGTTGTGTTCTCCGGAATGCACCTTCGATCGCATCTATNNNATAATGATTATAAATTAATTACCAGATTAGGTATACAAAAAGTATTTCGTCAAACAAATCAATTTTTTTTCAGTGCATTGGAAAATCCAACATTTATTTCACGTATATGAAAAATATAATATTTATTTCATTTGTGTAAAAGTATTGGTTTTTTCCTTTGGAGGGGATTAAACATAAGGGGGTTGGTCAAATGAAAGTAACTATGACTTTCATAGATCCAAAGAAACTAATAAGAATAAATGAAATCCAGAAAGCTAAGTATGAATTCTATCATCGAGATAAAGTCCTGCCTGAAAAGATTAAAGCATTTCAATCAATCAATTAAAGGTTCGGGCTGTTTATCGTAAGGTAGAACAGGCAGGTCCATGGTGCTTATTAAAATAGGTGCCTGGATTTCCTTTATTCTTTCAATAAGAAGTTCTTTTCCAGAAGGTGTAAGTCCGAAAAGAGGTATAGCAGTACCTACCTGAATAAGTGGTTTAACCATTGTTCTTATATTTCCTGAGGCACAACCTGTGATTATATCTACCAGCTCTATTAGTGCTTCAATATCTTCCTTACATGTCCCTGACAGGTGAGCAGCCATTAATATTACATCTATACCAGGCTTTTTTCCCAGTTTGTATGCTGCTGAGGCAGAACTAAGATCCACCACTGATACGGCAATCCGTTTATGACCATGTGCAACTGCCAGTTCCAGTCCGGCAGACTGATCGATCCTGGCTGTGTAAGGATCAAGTACATAACCATCTCTTTTTGTAATGGATGAGATGATCCCGGGTATAGGCTCTGTTTCGATCAGACCTGATATTTGAGCACTCATTCCCTGAACCAGTTTAGGGTTAGATGTCACAACAGTTCCGGCACCATCGCATACAGTAACCGTTGAATCAATAAGACCTCTGCGTAGGGCGCTCATCATTATCTCGGAAATCCCAAAATTTGCAAACACTCCCAGATCAAGACGCCGCCTGGGAGTGAACATACCGAAATCATTAATCCGCTTTTGCATATTCTCTCTTACTGTTTCCCTGGTGATATGTTTTAGACCGCTGGCCTTGTTCCAGAGAGGACACCAGTGTATCCGGGGCTGTCCTACTTCTACTACCTTACCGTTTTTGACCACTACTCTCGTCTTTCCGAGGATTTCCATGATATGCGGCATGTTATTGCTTCCAGGGTGTAGGAAGGATATAGTTAGTTCGATCTGTAATGCATCGGGATTTACTAATTTTTCATTCTAATAACCAGACCGCTATTATCTCTTGAAGATCTGCCAGGTGTATAATATGGCATTTAACCGGTATATCTTCCAGCCAGTGATGAATTGCACTTTGAAGTTCAGTGGTTGTGACTGCAGTTCCTCCATCCGAATTCTCCCCCATCCATTCATCCCTCCAATCACCACAGGGTTCTACCAGTGGGTAATTATCCATACCTGAACCGCCGGGAATATAGTATGGTGAATCGCAGATGCCATTGTTGTTGGTATCATCACAACCTTCGCAGGTTTCATCAAAGTCTCCCCAGTGGTT
>MZXQ01000228.1:2376-2579 GCA_002926195.1 Candidatus Methanomarinus sp. HR1
AGATGCCATATTCAGTGTTTGAGATGTGATTACCAATTACCGTATCACAACAAGTCCCATCAAAAAATTCGATACCATATTCATTGTTTGAAATAGTATTGTTAATTATAGTATTACCGCCAGTCATTTCAATAGATATACCGCCTCCTGAGATGGTATTGTTAATTATTCTGGTACCACCGTTTCCATGAGAATCAAAAATA
>MZXQ01000038.1 GCA_002926195.1 Candidatus Methanomarinus sp. HR1
TAAAGGGGCCAAACCTTGATAAAAGAGTTGTGGTGAATTATGCAATGTTTGAAAGTTTAGTGGAGAAAGTACGATAAAAGGCCAGGATAATGATTGAAACCGGAGACGTTCGACAAGAGGAATATATACAAAAAGAGGTGGAATAGATGACTCACACGATCACTCAACTAATCACAATGCCGGAAGGCAAAACTCTTGAATTCAAGCGCGACCTATCCTCACCCAAAAACATGCTCAAAACGCTTATAGCATTTGCCAACACTGCCGGAGGGCGTTTAATAATCGGAGTGGAGGATGAGTCCAGAGAGGTTATAGGTGTTGAGGATCCGCTGGATGAAGAAGAACGTATATGCAATTTGATCGCTGACAATATCAAGCCACGATTGGTTCCCAATGTGGAACTGATCTCCATTGAGGATAAGACTTTGCTGAGGGTGGAAGTGTATCCAAGCGGGTCCCGACCTCACTGGTTAAAAAAGGAAGGTCCGAATGAAGGGGTTTATGTTCGACTGGGTTCCACGAACAGGAAAGCTGACCAGGATCTCATTGCAGAACTTAAACGTGGTGCGCAGGGTAAGTCCTTTGATGAACAGCTTCTTCCGGACAGGACTGTGGATGACCTGGATTTTGACGCTGCAACGGCTTGCTTTGAAAGGCATCGGAAACTGGTGAAAAAGGACCTGGAATCCCTACGCCTTGTTACCAGACACCAGGGTCACCTGGTCCCCACAGTGGGCGGTATGTTGCTATTCGGCAAGGACCATGAGATGGTCTTTCCGGATGCATGGATACAATGCGGGCGGTTCATCGGTAAGGACAAGGCAGACATTTTCGATCATATCGATATCCATGAGCACCTGCCTGTAGCAGTTGAGCGGGTTATAGAGTTTCTCAAAAAGCACGCCATGCGTGGTGCGGACTTTTCCGAACTTCGGCGCAAGGACGTCTGGAGCATTCCTCTCACAATCCTGCGTGAAGCGGTGGTGAATGCCATTGTCCACGCGGACTATTCACAAAGAGGTGCTCCTGTCAGAATCGCCTTTTTTGATGACCGCATTGAGATAGAGAACCCTGGTATTCTGCTTCCAGGTTTAACCATAGAAGATATGCTCCGGGGCGTTTCCAAATTACGTAACCACGTGATTGCCCGTGTTTTCCGGGAACTTGAACTCATCGAACAATGGGGCAGCGGCGTTCCCCGCATGTTCAGGGAAGCCGATGCACTTGGTCTGCCAGAACCGGAGATTATTGAGATTGGAATGCGGGTGCGGTTCATTGTCTATCTTGCCGATTCAATGACGACTGAAGTCTCCGGGAGAGCGACAGAACAAGTAGCCGAACAAGTAGCCGAACAAGTAACCGAACAAGTAGCCGAACAAGTACGACTTTTGCTCTTCTGCTTGCAGGATGGACCGTTGGGGGGCCGTGAGGCAATGAAATGTGTTGGCTTGAACCACCGCCCTACCTTTCTTTACGATTATCTGCAACCAGCCATCCAGGCCGGATTTGTGGAGATGACACAACCCGATTCACCCAAAAGCCCGACACAGAAATACCGCCTGACTGCTAAAGGTAAGGATTTCTTCGCCAAAGAGTGTCAGGAGGATATGAAATGAATGCATATCCTAATGGTCGCGCTCGTGTGACCGATGAAAGTCTGCAAATTCATCACAAGCCATGTGATGTTTTTGAAAACTCAATGAACCAAGAAGGTACTATCGGCAAAGGAACAGAATATACTCTAATACGCCAAAGACGCCACAAAGGCGCCATAAAGACGCCACAAAAGCTGTAAACACATTACTGCGGCACTACTAAAGGTGCCAAAATACGATCCATACACAGGTCGAAAATATGCAAAATATAGAAAAGACAATCCAAAGCATACTTAAAAAATTCGAAGTTAAGGATGACTACGAGAAAAGAAAGATTGTATTCTGGTATGATAAAGACCGGACAGTTGAAGATAATGAAGAACTTGAGCAGATCAAATCTTCTCTCTTAGAAAAAGACATAAATCTCCATATACTCAATAACAACTTCTTCGAAACTAAAAAGCTCCTTGAAAAAGACGACACAGAGTCGCATTATCTTATCTATTCACCTGAAGCAGAACGAGACGATCAATCCAACTGGCTGCTTGATATACAACTTTATTCATCAAGATTCGAGAACAGCAAGATATCTGACATTAAAAGTGAACTTGGTATCGAAGGTTACGACCTCGATAAAATACTGGAAGCATATTCCAAATTCTTTGATAATAAAAAAAGGGTTTCAGCTTTCAAAAGATTTGATCAGGAAAACTGGAATGAAGAAAAAATTATATTAGGGATGCTTGCTGCACTTTCAGGCTCTTGGGCTATTGACCATAAAGAGATTGTAAGAAAACTGCTGATGGGTTCACTCAATGAAGAAGAGAACACAATATGGGGCAATATCAAAAAGTTAGGCCTTGAGAATGCTTTATGGGATATGATAAGGCGAAGATTTGGCTTTCTATCCGAACATCCCACCCTAAAAAAATTATTCCTGAGCTTCATAATTACTCACATCAACAGGAATGGAAGTATCGCTCTTGAATCCTATGAACAATATATCAACAGACAGAGCAACGAATGTGAGATATTTATTAAGGGATGGATGGACCATTCAAAAGACTCCCGGCATTTTGATGATTACTGCCATCAATTGCTTGAAGTCGAAGGACATAAAATTGAAGAAAGCCTGACATCACTGCTCAACAAACACGAAGTAGAAGACTATCTTGAAGCCGAATCCATCGACATCTTTGACAAGAACATCATTCGTAATATAGTTTCAAAACTTGCCGATGGCAGCGATGATTTTGAAAAATATCTTGAATGGATCAACAATAGAAAAACAAAACACTGGTATCAAATATACGGGAACATCTATTGTGCCCTTGAAAATGCTATTAAGCTTCATCAGTTCTCAAAAGAGATTGAACACGAAGGCATCAATGAGCAGAGCCTGAATGAACTCTTTAAGGGGTATATGAACCGGTACTATCTAATTGATTATTTTTACCGCAAGTTCTATTACCACTATGATAAAGACAGTGAGAAAGAGATACTCAAGAGAGATATCAAGGATATAGTCGAAAATCTTTATAATAAATTGCTTGATAAACTTCTCACCCGCTGGAGCGACTTGATAAACTCAGAGCTTCAAGATACATGGAACATTGAACTCATTGATAACCAGAGCAAATTTTACAACATATATATAGACAATATCCTCAGAAGAAATGACAGGGATAAAGTAGCAGTCATCATATCAGACGGATTGCGATACGAAATAGCAGTCGAACTAAAAGATGTGATCAACAAAAGCACAATCGGCACAATCGAATTAAAAGCAATGGCAAGCTCACTTCCATCATACACAAAGCTTGGAATGGCAAGCCTGCTGCCACATAATAAGCTCGAATACAAGAACGATTGTATCTTAGTAGATAAAATTAATTCAAAAGAAACAGAAAAGAGGGGCGATATCCTGTCTAATCGTGTCAGCGATTCCAATGTATTTAAGTTCGATAAACTCAAGGCGTTAAAAAGAGACGATGCAAGAAATGAGACCAAAAAAAGGGTTATTTACATTTATCACAACAAGATTGACGATACAGGAGATCATAAATCTTCAGAACATAATGTATTCAATGCAGCGGAATCAACTATACAGGATATTAATAAGATGATCAAACTTCTGGGAAGATCTCTTAATGTGTCTAAAATCATAGTCACATCAGACCATGGTTTTATCTATAAAAGAGAACATCTCGAAAATGTTGATAAACTTGGGACACAGGATTTTGACAAAAGCAAGATCATCGAGACTGATAAGCGTTTCATCATCAGTGAACAGGATATGACACTACTAAATATACACAAATTCAATATGGCTACAACAATAGATTCAGATAAGCAGATGCATGTATATGTTCCATATGCAGACCTGCGTTTCAAATTGCCAGGCGGAGGAATGAATTATGTCCATGGTGGGGCTTCATTGCAGGAGATTGTGATACC
>MZXQ01000227.1:0-581 GCA_002926195.1 Candidatus Methanomarinus sp. HR1
CGTGAAGAAGTAAAGAAAATCGGTGATTTTACTGTAAATTACACAATTAAACATACGGAAGAAGATGGAGAATAATTACGCAATGTCAATATAAATTAATTTGGGCTATATTATCAGATAAATTATCATCTGGATCAAACCAATTAAAAAGCCCAGGACTCCGCCAATAATAGTAATATACCTTAATTCTTTTGAAGAAACACTCTTCACAATATCTTCCATTTGATCCAGATCATATTCTTCTATATTTCTTACGATGATATCCTTGAAATCGACATTTCTTTCTATTTCCTGAATAAATTCGTGGATAAGTTCATCTTTATTCTCATTTAATGACTTTTTTATTCTTGGTCGCATAAATGCATTTATAGTGAGGTTTATTTTCGAGAATATCTCTTTTTTTTCTTTATTATTAGCCGAATCAAAATGAATGTCTACTATTTTATCAATAACAGAAGAAAAGTCGATATCATATAACACACCTGATAGGTCCTGCATTGAGATCAGTTCTTTCTCTACTGTTGCAGCTACACTTTCTGCTATATCATTTCGGCGTTTAGGCAATAATCCCTGTATTTTGA
>MZXQ01000227.1:595-4840 GCA_002926195.1 Candidatus Methanomarinus sp. HR1
ATCGCAGCTCCTACGATAGGGAATAAGTATGGAATAAAGTTCATAATTATTACCAATGCGGGGGAAGGGATTCGAACCCCTGAACTCCTGCGAGAATAGATCTTGAGTCTATCACCGTTGACCTAGCTTGGTTACCCCCGCCTATGGGAATATATAAATTATGAATAAATCTACTATTGATTCCCAGTTTATTTGATCACCTCTAATACACAGTGAATGTATAAATAATATACTCACTTAGGATTAGGCCAGTAATGAATGAACACTCAATAAAACGGTTCTGGGAAATAGACTTCATGCGAGGACTTTCAATAGTCATGATGATCATTTTCCACCTAATTTATGATCTTAATTATTTTAATGTGTATAATTTTTTTTTACATTCTAATTTCTGGGTATATTTTGCACGTGCAACAGCCACAATTTTTATTCTTATTGTGGGTATTTCACTCACTCTAAGTTATTCAAGAGCTAGGAAGATACAGGATGTAAAGTATAAAATATTTATGAAATATTTTAAAAGAGGTTTAAAGATTTTTTCATGGGGTTTGATTCTCACTCTGATAACCTGGATCTTTATTAAAGAGCGTTTTATAATATTTGGTATTCTTCATTTTATAGGAATTTCGATTATTCTGGCATATCCCTTTTTACGATTACGTTATTGGAATTTGTTAATAGGTGCTGTGATCATATCTATTGGAATATATCTAAAAGGAATTACTTTCGACTTTGACTGGTTTATTTGGCTTGGATTAATGCCAGATAATTTTTCTACACTTGATATTTTCCCTGTTTTTCCATGGTTTGGAGTAATATTACTAGGGGTGTTTCTTGGAAATATTTTATATCCTGACTATATACGCAGATTTTACCTCAGAGATCTTACTCATCTCACTTTTGTAAGATCGTTCTGTTTTTTAGGCAGGCATTCATTACTGATCTACTTGATCCACCAGCCAGTATTGATTATGTTGTTGTATATTTTTAATGCATATGTAATCGGTTAAGTGATGAAGCCTCTTCAAACCGTTCAACTACGAAATCCCTATCCATCGATACCAAAAAATAGCCCAATCTAGGCCCACTCCTGGTACCAAGAAGAGATTGATAGATCGTTGTAAACAATTTCTTTGGGCTAATATCCATCTCCCTGGCAAGAGTATATATCCCGTCATGAACTGTCTGAGCATCATTATATCCACTCATCTTTTCTGAGAGGATACGCAGTGCCTCACGCTGCTGTGCATTAAAGTTCCTGGTCTCAGGCGGCAGGTTCTTTGAGATCGTAAATTTCACCATGGGCGGTGCAAAGGTCGTAAGCCAGTTTTGTGCATTATCTGCTCTTTGGCGGATATTCTCTACGTCAGTAACATCATATCCACCTCTTTGCAGTACGGTCAGCAGGTAATCAAAACTGTGATCAGCTATCTGGATTGCAGTCACCATATGTTTAAAAGGAATTTTAGCAGATGCATCTGCTTTTGTTTGTGATAATTGATATCCTCTTATATCCTGGCTTTTTTCCGGATCATCACTTAGATTATCATATTCATCTATAAGGTTTAATAGCGGAAGTCCCGGGTCAAACTCAATATGTTTTTCCGGTTTACTCCTGATAATTAGGTATCTTAACACTTCAGGAGGTACAATTTTAAGCATATCACTTATCGAGACAGTGACTCCTGTTGATGATGACATAGCACCTTTGCCTTTAAGCATGATCCATTCATAGATTATGGGGTGTGGGGCCGGGTAGTGGTATATTTCGTCAGATATACGCTTACCTGTATCATAAGATCCGCCGGCTGAAGCATGGTCCTTACCAAATGGCTCTATGGTCACACCCAGTATAGGCCATCTGGCAGGCCAGTCTACTCTCCATGTTAATTTACCGCCACCTTGCATGGATACAGTACCTGTACTTCCACATGAACAGGTATAGTCCACAGTCTGTCTGTCAGTGTCAAAATCTGTTACTTTAGTAGTAGTAAGCCTGCCGCAGTTGCTACAGATTGGGTTAAAGGGACTCCACTCCGAATCAATAGTACGGCTTGATACTGTTTCGATGATGTTAGCGATCTCATCTCTTTTAATAAGGGCGGTCTTAATAGCATCTACAAAAGCTCCTTCTTTATAGAGTTCATCTGCGAGTATGACCTTTGGGTGAATATCAAGTTTATCAAGTGATTGTAAGAAAGGTTCTAAAAAATGCTGGGCATAATTACTGTGTTTACTGCATGGACATGGTATTTCAGATAATGGTTTGCCTACATGTTCCTGATAACTTTCATCAAGAAACGGATAGACTTTGCGTAATGGATCAAAAGTATCTGCAATATATATCAGATCAGCATTACCTCCGCTATCTATAAGGGCGCGGTATACTGCATCTGCAGTTACTACTTCACGCATATTACCTATATGTATATTACCTGATGGTGTGATACCCGTTGCTACAATATGAGTGTCACTCTTTGTTAATGCCTCATTAGCCACTACATCTGCCCAGTGTATTGTCTGCTCCATTTTATCTCACTTCGGATGTGGTAGATGTACGGTAGATGTATTAAATGTTTAGGGTTATGAATTTTTTTGGTATATGATTTATAGTATTATGTACTCAGGTAAAATATGTCATCAAATACTGGTATAACTCAATATTATGAGGATCTTGCCAATGAATATGATAATAGGTTCAATAATCAAAGGCTAGATTATATGAGATCTGTTGAGAATAAGGCTCTTCTGGAAAACCTCAAAAGAGGTTTAATCCTTGATATTGGATGTGGGACCGGAGAGCAAACCATCTTATTAGCTAAAAATGGTTATACGGTGATAGGCATGGATATATCTGTGGAAATGATCAAAATAGCAAATGATAGGATAAATAAGGATAATCTGGGTGATAAAATATCTTTACTCGTTGCCTCAGCAGAANNGGGAAGATAGTGTTGACGGTTTAATATCCATTTTCGGAGTATACAGTCATGTGCCCACGATAGACCAGGCATTCGGTGAGATATTCAGAGTTGTGAGACCGGGAAGTCAGTCTATTATTACTGTTGTGAACAGATGGAATATAACATGGTGGACCAGGACCTTCTGCAGAGGTAAAATAAACTGGTTATTGCACGCCCTGAAAAATAAGGAATATATTGTAAACGGATTGTGGACATATTATTTCTCAAAAAGTGAATTAACAAACATGCTTAGAAGTGCCGGGTTTAAAGTAAGGATAGGAAGTCTTTTAATTTTACTATATCCTCATAATAATAAGAACTTGCGGTTTTACGAGAAGATATTCATCCGTTTTGAAGATAAGGCCAGGTGGATATATCCTTTTAACGGTTTTGGATATTATCATCTGGCTATCTTTAAAAAACCATGATTGAAGCTGATTATTCTTCCAGTTCAACTTCCATAACTGAGAAGTCATCCATGTGCCTGATGAACATAGAGAGCCATAGTCCCTGTTTACTATATAATACTTCAGCATTATTGGGATAAGCATATTCTGTCATCTGCTGGAGTTGATAAGGATCATCTATCTTGATAGAATCTCCAAAGCAGAGGTTAACATCCCCACCTTCATCAACACTAAATGAGATCTGCATCATATCATCCATACCATACTGTCCTATAACCTCTTTTGAGGCGGCTGTCATATATTTAAATGTAGGTTTCATGTTAATCACCATTGTCTTTACATCAATTTGTTTTGGCATTGAGATAATAATAACAAACTGCTTTTGAGATCGCATCTTTTATCGAAGATTATTTTCACTTATTTCACCTTCTTTTAATNNATCCGTGATAATCTCATCATCATTATTATCATTATCATAGAGATGGTCATTCATGATATATATAGGTTTGCACACTGCAATTTTTTAAAAAATAAGTATCCACTTCAAAAAGTATGGTAAAATGAAAGATTAATAAGCTTGTTGCACATGATACTCGAAGAGTTGAATATCTTGAGGTTGTGGGTGAAATTCAACCTAAATGGTATCGGATGGGGGGAATAAGTGAATTTTATCCCAAGGCCAATCCAACCAAAAATAATATATACTGCTTAGGCACAAGTAAGTATTTGGTAAGTAAGTCCACTCGAACGAATGATGGTGCTTTGAGTTGGGTATCGTTACAACGTAGCAGGCTCAACGGCATTCTCAAATGAATGTGTACCTGGGACAAGTAGGGTTGGGTTTACCATTTCCACATTTCATGCTTAACGCTGCA
>MZXQ01000037.1 GCA_002926195.1 Candidatus Methanomarinus sp. HR1
CGAAAATACTGTGACTATTCCAGGAGTAGTGCCTACTGAAGAACCTACAGAAGAACCTACAGAAGAAGCAACTGAAGAAGCAACTGAAGAAGCAGATGTAAATGCAACTGAAGAAGCAACTGAAGAAGCAACCGAAGAAGCAACTGAAGAAGCAACTGAAGAAGCAACCGAAGAAGCAACTGAAATTCCGGAATTCCCAATGATAGCTATTCCGGTAATGACAATCTTAGGTATGATGTTCTTACTGTCTCGCAGAAAATAATAAATAATATTCAAGGGAGATAGTTATTATTTCCCTTTCTTTTTTTGTAACTATTCAGCCTTTCTCTCATTTCGCCCAACTCATTTAGGAACTGCCAATAAATAAGTTGGAAAATTTAACATAAGATTTGTTTAGATACACAGCACATACGCCAATATGAATTATAGTCTGCTGCATAACAATCAATAGAATCTTAACCGCCGATGAACGCGGATACACTTACCTCCTACGGAGTTGAGTGCCTGCTACGCCTTTAGGGGCGTGCAGGTAACGCAGATACAATGCCGCAAATCTGCGTTCATTTTCGTTTATCTGCGGTTTGAATATTCTTATATATTTGTCGGGAGACCATAAATTTGCTTTGACATGTTATTCTCAAGTAAGCCCTTAGTTTCTCCAGTTCCGAAACGGAAATATTCACTTATACACTATCTATAAATGGAACAAATGACTTTCCATTGAAAACTGCTCCAATTTCGGTTGAGGTGTTTTTTTAAAATAAACTGTTTATAGGGTGGTTGAATAGTAACCTTTTTTTTAACATATAAGGTAGTATAAACGCATTTATTTAATCGTTGATAAAACTTGCTGGGCATGGATATACCAATGCTGTTTTTGGATAATTTACCATTTTTTAACTTGACTTTCAAAGATGTGATGTAAAACAATAGCAAGCAACCTACTTGATGTATGACCTATCAAATCATAAACCCTCTTGCTATCGATTCATCTAATTGTTCATAAATTTCCCCAAATCTAGCAATGAAAGCAATCTGGCTTGATTTACCCCCATTTCTTCAACAACCATCTTAACTTTTCCACCCGACTTCTCCTGCACAAGAGCAATACGTATCCCCTCTAATTCTTCCACAAGTTGTCCAAGACTCAATCTAAGATGTTTACATTTCCATGCCAAATACCTGTAGAAAATCATCCCTATAATACACAGAAAAATGTGTGCCCTTATATTGAAATCCGTGTGATGATTAATTGGCCCAACCGGAACAAGAAGCACATCATTTAGCAACTTAAAATCATCCTCCACAAGATACTTCTGGTTATAAGTCTGTGC
>MZXQ01000226.1:0-331 GCA_002926195.1 Candidatus Methanomarinus sp. HR1
AAAAGTGATGAGATAATAATTAATAAACAACGAACAATAGGCATAATTATTAGTTTAATTACTCTAATTGTGTCCATACAGGCAGTTTATGCTGCACCGGCAATTACTGTTGAGCCACAGTCTTTTGAGATCACACAATCACAAATACAGCCAACAACTCCATTCTTGATTAGTGGACATATTTTCAATGAAGACAGTAGTGACTGCAATAATCCTATAGTTGTCATTACTAATCAGGATAACAATAAAGAGTGGACAGCTGAATCGATTGAAAACTCAAACTTTTACACGATCACACTCAATAGCAATGTTGATATAACAGCAGATGAGA
>MZXQ01000226.1:447-1014 GCA_002926195.1 Candidatus Methanomarinus sp. HR1
ATCCCCACGCAGGTTCATGGATCTCAATAGTAGTGAATGCAACTGATAATGTTGGAGTAACAAGTGTAACAGTTAATGATGCAACTTTTAATATGAGAGGATCTGCATCTGATTTATGGGATGGAGCCATACTAGCTGTTGAAGGAACTCATCCATTAAATGTTTCAGCCTGTGATGCAGCCGGTTTATGTATCTGGGATAATTCCACCACATATACAACAATCGGAGGAGATGATAATATTCCACCGACAATTACCAGCAAATCACCGGATGGGGCTGATATACCCATTGATACAATGATCACTGTAACCTTTGATGAGGCAATGAACCAAAGTTCTACGGAAGCTGCATTTAGTATCAATACGACTGTTTCAGGTACGTTCACATGGAATGGTAACACTATGAGCTTTGATCCGGATCCGGATCTTAATGAAGAAACTATCTATACTGTTACCATTAGCACCCAGGCAGAGGACCTTGCAGGTAATGCTCTGGAAAACCCTTGCACATGGGAATTCACAACAGTAACTGATGTACCACCACCAAAAACAACAGTATCTATTGAAG
>MZXQ01000225.1 GCA_002926195.1 Candidatus Methanomarinus sp. HR1
GGCACTTCATCCCCACTCACAGCACAAGCTCGTTTTAGTGCTACTGCAAAGGCTTTAAACAATGCTTCGATCTTATGGTGATCGTTCTCACCTTCTACTTTCATATGAGCATTAATGCCTGAGTTATCTATTAATGAGTGGAAGAAATGCCTGGTCATCTGTGTTGGGAAATCACCAACTTTTTGGCTCATGAATCTGGCATTTAAAGTAAGGTAACTCCTGCCTCCAAGATCAAGTGCAACCTGCGCTAATGCTTCATCCATAGGTATTGTGGCCTCTCCGAACCTGGTAATACCGCGTTTATTTCCCAGTGCTTTTTCAAGTGCAGTACCAAATACAATACCAACATCTTCAATAGTGTGGTGTTCATCCACTTCCAGATCACCCTTTGCACTTACTTTCAGATCAAGTCTGCCATGGCGTGTTAGTGATGTAAGCATATGATCAAAAAAAGCAATGCCTGTATCAATATCAGCAGATCCGCTACCGTCTAAGTTAAGTATGATCTCTATATCAGTTTCTGCAGTTTTTCGTTTCTGTTTTGAACGTCTCATATCACAGCTTCCATTTAATTATTATTATTATTATTGAGAATGTTGAAAGTTTTATAAACCTGTTTTCTTTTTAACATTAACAAAGTATAACAGTAAAGATGATGACTGAGTTAATCTGTCAATTGATCTATGATACTTAATGTGTTATTCACTCCCATAGCGATACCTTCTACTTCTATCCCGCCCTTGCCCCTGGCTCCGTCTCCTACAATATATAACCTCTCAATAGGCGTTGTATTACCAGGTTTTGGTCCTGTCCCTGCACGATTTACAGGCCAGTCACTGTGATAGGTCTGTACCATCAATAGTTCATATTCCTGATCCTGAAAAATGTCTTTTACATCATCAAGTCCGAATTTGATCTCGGTTTGTATATCATTAGAGCGCAGTGTCTGATGACACATAATCAGATGTTTACCTTCAGGTGCCAGGGACGGATCGATATTAGTGACCTCATTTACCCCGTTTATCCGCTTGCAATAAGGCGTTAGTAATATGCCGCCGTGACCTAATAAGGGTCTATTCGCACCCAGACATATCTTGATACCTTCAGCTGGTTTTATTTTATTGATGTTTTTTTGGTATTTCTCAAACTCACTGGTTTGCGGGTGGTTGTATAACTGTGCTGTGGCTTGATGCCCTATATTGCTGATCACTATATCGCCTGATATGTTCTTACCTTCTACTTCTACACCAACAGCCCGTTCATTAGTTAATATAATCTTATTTACCTGGCTGTGGGTATATATCTCCCCGCCACCGGAGAGTATTACTTTTTCCAGGGCATCAATAACAGCCCCACAACCACCAACAGGTACTCCAGGACCGCAATAGTGGTATGAATTCTTGATAATAGCTATTCCTTCNNAGACTCACTGACCATCCAAAAAATGAATCTGAAAATTTTACCATCCATAGATCGTCTATAAATGGATAGAACCAGTTCTTAAGAGGTTTAGGTTCCTGATTTTTTATTCTTGATAATAATGAAATATAATAAAATTTCAACCTGTTTTTCCATGAGAGAAGTTTTGGAAAGTCCCGGAATGGAATGTCTCTATAACCACCACCATCTACAGGTATTCTTAAGAATGCCTCAGGTATGGATGGTATAATCTCGACATCCGCACCTACTTCTTTTAGCATAGTACCAAGCGGCCCGGATGGTCCGTGTGGGATCATATGCAGGGCACCTGAGGTGAGTGTATATCCTTTATAGTCAAGGTTCATGAACCTGCCTCCGACCATGGGCACCCTTTCAAAAATAATTACTTTATGTCCGGCTTTTGCCAGTTGTGCACCGGTAAGGAGCCCGCCCAGACCGCCGCCTATGATCAGGGTTTTCATTGTTCACTCCTCATTATAGCTCCTAATGGGCAATATGGAATACAAATACCATATCGCTGGCAATTATTATTGATGACTGCCCTCCCACAGACCGATAAGGCATTGTACGGACAAAAAACAACGCACTGGCCGCATCCGACACAGTGGGACAAGATTTGTATTTTAGTAAGTGTTATCTGGTCTGACATCAAAACTATTATTAACTATTATGATTATTAAAACCCATTGGTTTGCCAAGGTGGCGGAGCGGCTACGCAATCGCCTGCAGATAAACACCCTTTAAGGTGTCAAGCAGTAAGCGGTACCATTCCGGTTCGAATCCGGACCTTGGCTTTATTCATTATATTCTGGCCTAGTGATCTAAATGACGTCAGTAAAAAAACATAATAAAATAGACAGTTTCTTTAGCAGAATTTTTACCAAAGAAAAACAAGTCACAAAAACTTGCTCTTTTAACACCCAGCTTATGGCTTATAAAAAATCCATAATCATTGAATGTCGCGATTGCACAAACGGTACTTCGAGTCTGGATGATATGGTTTGCCGTCATAATATCTTCCAGATATTAATAAAAGAGCCCAGAGTAGATAAACTGGTACTATCTCATCTATATGAACGTGACTATGAAGGTGAAAGCCTTGATTTGCTCTATAAGCTGGCAGGGTTTATTGATAATCTGGGGATCTTCAAGAATGTGGAAATACCTGCCGAATGTGGCAATTGCCTTATAAAACGGAGAAATATAGTTGATAATATTTTAGAAATAAGCCTTAAAGACCCGGTTGAAGGATATTTAACACTTGAAAAATTTATTCAATCTGAATCTGAGGACGGTCTATGTACAAATAATACTGACAATACTAACAATAAAGACCATATTGGCAGTAACGGGCGCTGCAGCCGCAATTTCCTGCGCATACTGGGTAGGATGAAAGAAGGTGGTAATGGACTGGACAGTCAGTTAAATGAATTGAATTCTGCCAGATATGTTTATAATAGACAGATCAAGCCCTTTACCAGACCAAGGTTCTCAACTTCAAGGATATATACCGAACCGCCTGATAATACTGTTTTTCTGGAGAGTTATGATGTGGCAAGAATTGGTGGGCGTATGATGGATGTGGTGATCTATAGTCTCTCTGATCGACCGGAGAGTCTATATTTTGTCATTCCACCCGAATATAACATGCGTCCGGATGAGCTTAAAATACTGGATTCGGTTCGCTCCCGTTTAATGCGCCATAGACCGGATGATCTCAATTTTGCCGATCCTGCCAATAGCAGGGAATATTTCAGGCGTAGAAGCCAGCAGATGGTCTTTGAAGAGGCTGAAAAGTTGGGTGTGAAGTTAGTACCTGACCAGATCACCGTATTCTCTGATATCCTGGCAAAATATACTACAGGGCTTGGCATCCTGGAAGATATACTCTCGGATAACAGGGTAACAGATGTATATATTAATGCACCTGTGGATATGAACCCTGTCCATGTGGTCATTGAGGGAGAGGAATGCGCAACTAACATATTCCTGTCCCAGGACGATGTGGATACTATGATATCCAGGTTCAGGGCATTAAGTGGCCGGCCTTTCGGAGAAGCAAATCCGATCCTTGATATGGACCTGGCAGAATATAGGGCAAGGGTATCCTGCATAGGTAATCCGTTAAGTTCAGGCGGCCTGGCATATGCCTTTAGAAAACATGCCAGCACTCCATGGACACTACCCAGGCTCATCAACGAAGGGTCTATGACGCCGTTAGCAGCAGGACTATTGAGTCTTATGGTAGATGGGAACTCATCCATACTTATAGCAGGAGATGTGGGCGCAGGTAAGACTTCACTGCTAAGTGCCATATTACTGGAGATCCCACAGAAATACCGCATACTAACTATAGAGGATACTCCTGAGCTTCCTCTACATGATTTTCAGCGTCTGGGATGGAAGGTCCAGGGTATGAACACCCGTTCTGCTGTTGGCGGGTCCGATTCTGAGATAGCTCCTGATACGGCACTAAAGGCTGCATTGCGCCTGGGTAATTCCACTCTGGTCATAGGAGAGGTAAGAGGACCTGAGACAAAGATACTTTATGAGGCTATGCAGGTAGGTACTGCTGGCAATTCGGTACTCGGAACAATTCACGGTTCATCAACTGAAGCTGTATATGAACGTATTGTAGGAGCTCTGGGTGTGCCTGAACAGTCCTTCAGATCAACAGATGCAGTGGTGGTCTGTTCAAATATACGCATTAGCGGGAGTATGCGTAAGAAGAAAAGGTTAATCCAGATCTCAGAGACAACTTCAGCTAATCCTGATGGGGTAGGTGTTGTGTTTAATGATCTTATGAGATTCAATGCTTCAAATGACATGATCGAACCTGCTGATCTGCTTGATATGGGGCAGTCGGAATTAATTGGAAAGATAGCCAGTAAATGGGGTGTGAGTGTGGATGAGGTGCTGCTGAATCTAAAGATGAGAGCACGGATCAAGCAGATCATTGCCGAATCTGGTAGGGAGAGACCCGAACTGGTTGAAGCTGATATGGTAGGTCAGGCCAATAATATGTTCTGGCTGCTGATGAATGAGTTACAGGATGAGAAAGGGCATGTTGATCTTGGTGAAATATTTAACAGGTGGGTTAGCTGGTATGATGAATTTAAGAAAATAGAGTAATGGTCAGGCAATATCCAGCAGCCATTTCCATAAGGGTTTGAAAATGATCTTTCTTCCATCCACTTCTAATTCTTTATCATCATCTTCGGTTATGATCAATCCTTCTTTTAATGCAAACTCATCCATCGCCTCCAAAAGAGAACGTATCTCTCTTTTTTTGGTCTCTTTACCAAGGAAATAGCAGACCTGGATCAATTCGCAGACCCTTAATCCCTTCTTTATTACAAAATCTACTTCTCCTTTATTTTTCCAGTAATAGATTTCCACATCCAAACGGCGCTTTAATTCCAAGAATACCAGATTCTCTATTGCTCTTCCAATATCATCTGAGAATCTAAAAGAAACCACATTTCGAAGTCCGGTATCTATACTATATACTTTTTTAGGGGATGCTTTTCGAACACCTCCTGAATATGAGAATCGATCTACGAAAAACAATAGGAAGCTATTTTCCAAATATTCAGTATAATTTTTCACAGTATTCATACTTCCCAGATTGAAGATGTTCTTTATTCTATTGTAACTTCTGGAAAAGCCAATACAGGAA